>JAFWUX010000072.1 GCA_017523995.1 Oscillospiraceae bacterium
ATCAGCACGCGCACATCACCGTTCCGGACCTTTTCAAACAACGCGCTTTTCTGCGTTTCGGTCTTTGCTTCATGAATGAATGCAATTTCCTCGGCAGGAACGCCGCGTGCAACGAGCTTGTCCTTGATGTCATCATAAACGCAGAACGGCAATTCTTCCTCAAGCGAGAACAGTTCTGCAATCGAAACATCGTCATCTGCATCCTGCGTCATTTCCTGATCGGTCATTTCTGTTTCCGGAGCATCCGCTTTCTGCTGCTGTTTCTTGTGCGGGACACCGAGATCGCAGAAGATGAGCTGCGTAGACCGGTTCTCTGCTGTTTCAGACCAGATGCGGAACACATTGTCCACGCACAGGTTCAGCTTGGTATTCGGATTATCTTCCAGTGTCGGATCCACAAGGCGCGGATCCAGACCGACCTTGCGACCGTCACCGGTTATCAGGAGATTGTTGTCGATGTGACTGTCAACGCCGCCAGCCTGAACCTCGTCAGCACGGTCGGAAAGCTCCTGCATCAGCTCCTGCTGAAGCTGTGTCGGTTTTGCCTCAACGATGTGCATTTCGCAGTCCGGTGTCGGAAGATGCAGCGTTTCGGCTGTCTGAACGTCAGCCGCAGCACGCCACAGCGATTGCAGCTCCGGCATATTGTCGAAGCCTGCCATGCGCGTTTTCTGCCGCCAGGTCGTGCCGGTCGGGGAAAGCTCCCAATCCGTTTTCGGCGCGCCGAATGTCGAGATAAATGCGTCAAACGCAGCAAGACCGTGTTCTTCCAGTGTGTCATGCGCCAGGTACCGCAGCATGGTATGAATTTCGGTGATGCTGTTGGAAATCGGCGTGCCGGTTGCGAGAGTGACACCGCGGCTGCCGGTTTCCTCGTCCAGATACCGGCATTTCAGGAACAAGTCCATTGCTTTCTGCGATGCAGAATTGGAGATGCCGGTCAGGTTTTGCAGTTTTGTCGGGCAGAGCAGATTCTTAAACTCGTGAGCTTCGTCCACGAAGATATGGTCGATGCCGAGCTGTTCAAAGGTGACGTTTTGCTGATCCTTTTTTGCAGCCGTTACCAGCTTTTCAATCTGCTGCTGCAATGCACGCCGCTGCCGTTCCAGTGCCTTGACGGTAAAGGATTTACCGCCGTTCATGGCACGTTCCCGGTCAATGGAATCAGTCAGCGTGTCCACTTCCTGCTGCATCTGCCGTGTTGCACGCTCCGCAGAAAGCGGGAGTGCCTTAAACTGATCGTGGCTGATGATAACAGCATCGTAATTGCCGGTTGCAATACGAGCCATCAGCTCACGCCGGTTGCTTGCTTTGAAGTCTTTTGTTGTTGCGACAAGGATATTTGCGGACGGGTACAGGCGGAGGAAGTCCTCACCGATCTGTGATGTCAGGTGCTTCGGCACGACGAACAGCGACTTATGGTGCATACCGAGCCGCTTGCCTTCCATTGCTGTTGCAATCATCTCATATGTCTTACCGGCACCGACGCAGTGTGCGAACAGCGCATTGCCGCCGTAGAGAGCGTGTGCGATAGCGTTTCTCTGATGTTCACGCAGCTTGATGTCGGCAGCCATGCCGGGGAAAATCAGATGCGAACCGTCATACTCACGCGGACGCATGGAGTTGAACTTGTCGTTATAGGTTTCAACGAGATCGGCAGCACGCTCCGGATCCTTAAATACCCAATTCTCGAATGCCTGCTGCAATGCAGCGGCTTTTTTCTGTGCCAGTGAAGTTGCCTCACCGTCCAGCACGCGCTTTTCGCCGCGCTCAGAGCCGGGATCCGGCACGGTCATGTAGACCTTGGGAGAACGGAGATTCAGCACATCATCGAGAATCTGGTATGCTGTCAGCTCCTTGGTGCCGAAATCGCGTGTCGCCTTGATACTGGTATCCGACTTCGGATTGGAAACGTGCCACAGACCGGCTTCCGGAACATACTCAACATTGATCGTATTGCCTTTGTATCCGCCGTACCCGCGATCCTTTGCCTGATAATATCTCGGTGTTTCCAGCGTTTCATACATGAACTGCCGGATGTATTCCGGTTTAATCCATGTCGCACCGAGCCGCACCTTGATGTCACCGGCACGCAGCTTCGGCGGCAGCACTTTTTCCAAAGCCGGGATGTTTCTCTCAAACATCGGATTCTGTGATGCAGCCACCCGTGCTTCGTCCAGCTTCTGACGGATATTACCGGAGAGATATTCGTCTGCCGGTTGATAAGACACGCGGTCCGGGTGTGCCAGATCCGGCACGGGGAAGATTTTGTCACCGAGATCGGAGATCATTTCCTGACGGCTCTTGCCGCAGAGCTGTTCCATGTACGGGAAGTCAATTCTGCCGCGGTACTGCATGGAAACAATCAGAGCGTCCTCAGCGGTGTCAGCGTGTTCCACTTCGGAGAACTGGCAGATCGTGCGCTTGGTAAAGATGTCCGCTTTATTTTCAAGCGTACCTTTTTTCAGGTCGAAGTCTTTTTCCAGAGAGCAGATCAGTGCAAAGCCGTCATCCTCGCGGAAAACGGTTGCATTCGCCTTGGAGTGAATCAGACCGTTCTTCTTATAGAACGTATCGTAACGCTCGTTGAGAACAGCTTGCAGCTTGTGCAGCTCCTCATCAGAGCAGTTTTCGGTCTGTGCCTGCACGACTGCGCGTGCGGCATCGCGGATTCCGATCATGCCGATCACACGGTCACGCTTCTTTCCGGAAAGCTCGGAAATCTCTGCCGGTTTATCAGCGGAATCCTTGTAATAAAGGTTTCCTTCTCGCATAAAGTAAGTTTTCAGCGGTGCATCGTCAGTAAACTGAACCGACCGCACATCCATATCGACCGGCTCTCGGTTTATTTCTGCGGACAGTCTGCCGAGTGCCTCGGAGAGCTGCTGCCGGAGATCCGCACCGGGAACCGGCACGCACTCCACGCCGGAGGAAAACGGATTCGTACTCTTTTCCAGAGTACCGAGTACCATTTCCGGATGCTCCTTGAAATAGCTGTTGATCCGCAGACCGTTTTCCGTTTCGGAAAGCATTGTCCATTCCGGATTGGGCTTATCGCCAAGCGGTTCCTCACGCTTCTGGAAGAACAGAATATCCGTTGTGACTTCCGCACCGGCATTCGCCTTAAATGCGTCATTCGGCAGCCGGACAGCTCCGATCAGCTCCGCACGCTCAGCAAGATACAATCGTGCCGAAGCGTCCATTTTATCCATTGTTCCGCTGGATGTCACGCAAGCCATGATGCCGCCTTCTTTCAGCTTGTCAACGGACTTTGCGAGGAAGTAGTCGTGAATCTTGAATTTCTGATCGTCGTAGGCAGCGTCCATGACGCGGTAATTTCCGAACGGCACATTGCCGACAACCACATCGAACGCATTATTATTGAAGTGCGTATGCTCAAAGCCGGTCACTTCGATGTCCGCAGACGGATAGAGCTGCTTTGCAATCCGTCCGCTGATGCTGTCAAGCTCCACGCCGTACAGCTCCGAGCTGCTGCGCATCGCTTCCGGCATCGTGCCGAAGAAGTTGCCGGTTCCCATGGACGGCTCCAGCACTCTGCCGCCGGAGAATCCGAACTGTTCCAATGCCCGGTACATTTCGGAAATAATCATCGGCTGTGTATAGTGCGCGTTTTCGGTCGAAGCTCTGGCTGCTGCATATTCCTCGTCCGTCAGAACGCCGCGCAGCTCCGTATACTCCGCTGCCCAATCTTCTTTGTCAGAATCGAATGCTTCCGGGATGCCGCCCCATCCGACATAACCGGCGAGGATCTTCTGTTCCTCCGGTGTTGCTGTTCTGTTTTCTGCTTCCACCGTTTTCAGCGTCCGGATTGCATCCATGTTTGCCTGAAATTTGCCCTTTTTGCCTGCGGCAACGGTAAAGTCCTCACCAATCGTGAAGTCTGTCTTTTCCACAGCACGGAACGGTGCATCGGTATGGACGGTCAAGGTCTGGAACGGGCTGTTGGCATAGACTTCTTCGCTGAACACGCCGGTCATCGGGAAGTCACTGTCATAGACCTCGACTTTCTGTTCCTGCATATTGAGGACAGCGTAGCCGAGTGCTTCGTCACGCTGAATTGCCAGATTTCCGGCATCCTGCGCAGCTTCCAGTGTGTCAAACACTTCTCCGAACTGCACCGTCTGACCGTGATCGTTCAGGAACAGAACGTAGTTGCGTTCTGTTTCCGTTTTTTCATAAGGCGTAATCACAGAAACGTCTTTCCCGGCGGCATCTCTCTGGAAATCCAGCATACTGTCAATACCGCATCGGTCTGCAATCTTCCGGATTGCTGCTTGCAGTTCTTCGTCATGCGCCAGGTCATCATATTTGGTATAATCTGCAAGCAGATGATTCTGACCGCCGCGCACCTGAATCAGATCAAATTCCAGATGCTTGGCATCATTCCGGACACCCAATGTCAGACGGGCAAGCGGCAGATTCTGATCGACGCTGCCGTAAACGACCTCATCGTTATACGGTTCAGGGCGCAGCTCGTTGAACCGGGCAACCGCTTCATCGAGCGTAATATATGGTTCAAGCTCTGATGCTTTATCCTCAAACTGTGACCACGTTTTCATGTCTGCGATAATATAGTATGTCCAGTCAGAAGCAGGTTCTATGTCAGTATTCAGATAATCAGACTTGTCAGCAAACTGCTGCATATCCGCAATCATCCGTTCCCGCTGCACGGGATCGTAGATGTTATAGACCTCGATGTCCGGATACTGCTGAAATTCGCTTCCTGAATAATGCTGTGATTCGACGATACCGCCGCCCTGATAAGCGAATGTAACAGATTCAGTCCGGCGTGAGAAATTGTCCATACGCTCATGACCGTTACTGTCAATGCCGCCTTCATACTGACCGTATGTATCAGTCATCGTGAAGCTGCGAACGGCTGTAATATCCAGATGCCTGCTCGACTGCGGAATCTGGAATGTCCCGTTCATCGGAAGCTCCGGCATGAAGTTTTCTCCGAACCGTTCTTTCAGTTGATCGACAGCGCCTGCCGTCAGATAGCAGCCGTTCTCCGCTGCGGTCCGGATCAGACTCTGCACATCAGCAAGAGATGCTTTTTCGGTCAGAGAAGCGGATACTACGGTTTCACCGTCAAACAGACTTGTTGTACCGACATCAGAAAAGGCATCTGTCCGTGCTGCGGTCATGACCGCATTGAAGCCGTCCAGTGTGCCGGTGAACAGCATTTCCGGGAATTGCTGCTGCGCTTCAGCGCGGTTCTGCTGATTCCGCTTTTCCAGAAATGCCTGCAACCCTTCGCTTGTCAGCTCAATATTGTCCGGGGTATCGGATTGCAGATAATCCAGCATGTCCTTCCATTCCTGCAATTTTTCAGGCGTATGGATTGCAGGATCGTAATTGTCGATTCTGCGCTGTGTCATCTGGATTGTTCTTTCGATCTCCTGCGCACGGACCGCCATTGCTTCCGGATCCAATTCCTCTGTTTCTGCTGCCGGTTCCTCTATGGATTCAGCGACTTCGCGTTCCCACGCTTGTTCTGCTTCCCGGTTTACATCCCGCTGGAGCTGTGCTGCCTGACGCAGAAAATCTCCGACCTGTTCCCAACTGTATGTCACGCTGAACGGATGCTCTGAATCCGGCTCCGCAGTGAATGTGACATCATCGGCGTTTTTCTGTATACCGAACTCTGTCAGCTCAAAGGTTTCCTGATCGGACATATAGTGACTGTACGGTTTAATGGTTTCCTGCGCAACCGCAGCGGCGTTTTCGCCGTTGTCCAGGATACGGGATATAATCGTATCCATTTCATCGCGGGCATACATGCGGTCAATGAAGGACGGCATGTTTTCCGCATTCATCAGGAATTGGGCGGCAGGGGACAACTCAAGCCGGTTGCCGAGATACTCGCCCTCACGGATCAGCGTATCACGGGAGATATTCTGAATCACAGAATAAGCAAGTTTCGTGGATTTATCGTGTATTGCAATCGTGACTTCACCCGGATTCAGACCGGAAAGCTGCGTAACTTCTGCTTCCCGTCTTTCATACCGGAACAGATCACCGACACGAAATTCACCGGAAAATACAGGCTTTTCCGGCTGCTGTGCCTTTTCTCGTTCGGAAGCGTCAATATCTGTCAGAGAATTGAAGTCCAGATATTCCAGTGCATTTTCGCACATGTCATCCAGAGAATCGTACTGCTGTTCGCTGATAACCGTGCCGCCGAGCGTCCGGATGATCTGATGCGATTCCAGATCAGCATAGACCTCTATCGGCAGTCCGGATTCCTTGTCATTGACAGCGGCAAGGTCAACATGGGACATATCTGAGTAATCTGCATCCTGCTGAAATTCAGTCTGGCAGTATTCGTTAATCAGTCTGATTGCACGGTCAGACGGTGTTTCCGTCCTGGCTGCATCCGCAGCAGCGTCAAGCTCGTCCATCTGCCGACCGATTGCCTTTGCAAATGCACGCTCCACTTCCGGATGACCGTCACAGCGCACTTCCCGCAGCTCGCCGCCCTCATAATTGAGGTCTATACTATATTGAGTACCCTCATGCGTGTACTCAACTTCTGCATGAGTAATCTCACGATGCTGATCGCGGAGATTTTTCAGCCAGGTCAGCATA
>JAFWUX010000073.1 GCA_017523995.1 Oscillospiraceae bacterium
AAGATATCTGCTTGTCTTTTTGCCATGATACTGCGTTAGAAATCCTTGCCTTGCGTCAGCAAGGCTGCGGCTTTCTGCCTTGTCTCATGACAAAAATCCTGCGCATCTATTCTTCAAGATTTAATTGGTACATCAATATTTATGGCATGATCATCCGGCAGAGAAAAATCATCTATTTCAGTTTGCCGTTCAGCGGGCAGACATAGTATTTCCCACGCTTGATCTGAACAAACACAACAGACATCCCGGGATTCAGATCACCGCAGTAGGAGCGTTCGATCTGCTGCTCTGAGACGATCTGTCCGGTCTGCTCCACGCGGAATGTAATGATTTTGCTGCGATAGCTCTTCAAAATCGTGACAGGGACACCCACAGGCCAGTTGGAAATGATCTTAACCGCGGATGCACTAACACAAAGCAAAACCACGGCGCCCGCGGCTGCAACGATCTTCGTCAGCATCTCAGGCTGATCAATCAGCGTGTAATCGTATTGCAGGCACATGCAGAAAGTGATCGCGCACACCATCAGGAGCACCACGATGCCGCTGAAAAAGAGCCAGCGCAGCTGTACATTCCGCAGCTTTTTCCGGAGATCGGACGGAACCGGATCGAGCCGCACCTCCGCAGCGTGACCTCATAGCCGCCGCTCTGCACAGCCGCCGCAACCGGAACCGGCGCCGGATTCCACACCGGCGGATTCAATCCGTAGGAAGGGAAGATTTCGTAGTCATTCTGGATGCACACCAGCACAACCGGCATCCCGTCCAGACCGCTTGTCTGAAACGGTTCGCGGATATCGAGATCATGGATCAGCTCACCGGTATCATCCAGACGGATCTTGATGGTGTGTGCGATTCTTCTTTTGTGATTATCGAGCGCTGAACCGGTTTTATATGTGCGGTGTTCAATCACCGTACCATAGCGCACAAGCGGCAGCGGCTCAAACACGATCCGCAATGCCGACACCAGATAAATCAGCAGCGGAATACTTGCGAGAAGCCAAAGAAGTTCCCGGCTGCCTTCCCAGAAATAAAACAGGCCGAAAAGGAGCAGCGCAACAAATAAAGCCCCAAAGATAATCCGCCCCAGATCATGATTCAGTTTTTTCGACCGGAGCATGGAAGCGGTTTTTCCTGCCGGCTTCTGAAACACCACCTGATTGATCGGAACCGTATGCAGATAACCTGCCATTTCAGACACCCCCTGCTGTCAGACAAAGCTGCAAGATTTTGATATCATTATACAATAAAACAAACAAAAAATCAAAACCTGATTCAAGACAAAAAAAGACTGCATATCCGCTTGGGATACGCAGTCTTTCTGAAAGCGAAGTAAAATTACTTCAGCTCGATGGTAGCACCAGCCTCTTCGAGCTTCTTCTTGATCTCTTCAGCCTCTGCCTTTGCAACAGCCTCTTTCAGAGTGCCGAGGCCCTCAACAGCAGCCTTAGCCTCCTTCAGGCCGAGACCGAGAACGTCCTTGACAGCCTTGATGACGTTCATCTTGCCGTCGCCGAAGGACTTGAGAACGATGTCGAACTCAGTCTTCTCTGCCTCACCAGCGCCAGCGCCTGCGCCAGCTGCCGGACCTGCTGCTGCAACAACAGCGGTAACGCCAAACTCTTCCTGAATTGCCTCGACCAGCTCAGCCAGCTCGAGAACGGAGAGTGCCTTGATATCTTCGATAAACTTCATTGTCTTTTCGGAAGCCATGATAATTCTCCTTTTCAAAAATAAAAATTGATTTGGGTTCAGGCAGCCTTATAATCAGGCAGCCTCTTCGTTCTTCTTGTCCACGAGAGCCTGCAGAGTCGCAGCGAGCTTCTGCATCGGACCCTGAAGGGAACCGACGAGCTGTGCGAGCAGAACGTCCTTGGACGGGATCTTGGAGAGTGCCTTGACGCCGTCAGCATCATAGAACTCACCGTCAACGAAGCCAGCCTTCAGGCTGAACTTTCCGTTGGACTTCTCAGCGAAATCGCCGAGAATGCGGGCTGCGACAGTCTGATCGCCCTCGCTGGTCGCGATTGCAGTGGTACCCTCGAGGATACCGTCAAACTGCTCGAAGCCGATGTTGTGCATAGCAAGGCGGATCAGGGTGTTCTTCTGAACAGAGTAGCTGACGCCTGCCTCACGGAGCTCTTTACGGAGCTTGGTATCCTCCTCAACGGTGATACCCTTGTAGTCCACGAGCACGCATGCAGCAGCATTCTTGAGCTGCTCGGTCAGAGCGTTGACCTTTTCCTGCTTTGCCTGCAAAACCTTTTCACTAGGCATGTTTTTTCACCTCCGGTTTTGTGATCGGCCGAACAAACATCCGAACGGAGGCATTAAAAAAGCCTCTCCCGAAACATCGGAGAGGCGGAGTTCACGTATCAAACGGGAACGACCGGCACTCCTCGGCTGGACTTCTGCGCTGACGCGCTGCCGGCTGTCTGTGGAATACGGGATTCGTTTGTTTTATTCAAGCCTATTTATTATAGCATATTCAATTTGCTTTGTCAAGTGTTTTTTCAGATTTTTTTGCAGCGGCACCCGATTTTTTTCGGATGCCGCTGAACTGTCATGTATCTCCTTGTGATTCAGCCGCACGGTTTCCTCTGCCGCCGCGTCCGTGCCCGCCGCCGAAATTGCCGTCAGGCGGCGTCATATCGCCATTAAAGCCGTCAGGCGGTGTCATATCACCATTGAAACCGTCAGGCGGCGTGAAGTCACCGTCAGGCGGTGTCATATCGCTGCCGAAGCCGTCGGGCGGGGTCATGCCGCCTGCGCCGTCCTGTCTGCCGCCGTGCATGCCGCCGAATCCGCCCATGCCGAATCCACCGCCTCCGCCGCTGCCCGATGTGACAAGCGTTCCGCCGGAATAGCTGCCGCCCTGTGCGAAATCATCCGCGTTGAACGAGCCGTCATAGGTGCCGCCGGTGTAGACCTTGTAGCCGTCGGACATGCCGTTCGCGCTGAACACGATGCCCTGCGCCTGCTTCGGCGTTTTCAGTGCAGCGAGCACATTGTCCGCATCATCCGTCACAACGATCAGCGTGCCTGCTGCCGCGTTGAGATTCGTTGCTGCGATATAATTGGACTCCGGCACCTCCATCATGCCCGTGGAGCCGACCGCGATCAGGGTGCCGCCCGTGACCGTGATCGTGTTATTGTTGTCGCCGGAATCGAGCGGGCCGTTGCCGTCATTCGTCGGGCCGCAGACGATCACCGTGCCGCCCTTCATCGCGATATTGCCGTTGGAATCGAGCCCGTCGCCGTCCGCGTTGACATAGATATAGCCGCCGTTGAGATTCAGCTCGCCGGAGCCGTTCCGGTTGAAGCCCATGCCGCCGCCGGAGCCGTCTGAGGCGTTGAAGCCGTCATCTGAAGACTTCAGATGCACCGTGCCGTCATTGACTGTGATCTCTGCGGCTTCGATGCCCTCATAAGACTGCGTGATGTCGATCTCGCCGCCGTCGATCGTGATGCTGCTGTCCGCATGGATGCCGTCATCGCCCGCTGCGAGTGTCAGTTTTGCATTGCCGGAGACCGTCACGCTGCTGTCGGAATGGGCCGCATCATCCGCGGAATTGACTGTGATGCTGCCGCCGGTGACGGTCAACGCCTGCGCAGCTTTCATGCCCTTGGTGCTCGGCGCGGAGCTGTCAGCGGATTCCGTCTCCTCCGCCGTCACGCTGAGACCGCCGGTGAATGCGAGCGGGTCTGCATCGGGGCTCGCAGCATCATCCCTGCCGCCGAAACCTCCGAAATCGCCTCTGCCCATTCCGCCGTGCATACCGCCGCCGAATCCGAATCCGCCCATATCATCGGTATGCGCTGCGGCGTTTGCGGTGCCGCCGCCTGCTGTCAGATCGAGGGTTCCTGCGGTGACGGTCAATGCAGATGCAGCGTCGATGCCGTCCTGCTCCGCATTGACCGTAACCGTGCCCCCCTCTATCAGGATGTATCCTTTGCCGTCCTGATCCGCCGTGGACGATTTGATGCCGTCGCCGCCGGATGTGACCGAGATTTTGCCGTCATGCACGAGCACCGAATCATTGCCGCGGATGCCGTGATTGACAGCGCTGACCGTGATCTCGCCGCCGACAAGCTTGAGATCATCGGAACAGTGAATACCGTTGTTATAATTTGCACTGACCTGCAGAGCCCCGCTGCCGTTGATCGTCAGATCATCCTTAGATGCGATGCACGCATTCGGATATTGGTTCTCCGCATCTGTGATATCAAACACGGTGTACTCTTTTGCGTCGGTCAGGGCGTTTTTCGTTCCCTCAGCCAGCGTGATGACTGTTTTATCCGCCTGCAGGATTGTCAGCGGTGCACCGGTGCTGCATGTAACCGAAAGCCCGTTGAACACCAGATGCGCCTTCTCCTGTTTATCCGCGAGATTCACAACAATTCTGCCGTCATCGAGCGTGCCGGAAAGGACATAGTCGCCGCCCTTTGTGATTGTCACAACGCCGTCCTGCACGGTGAGACCGTCCTCCGAAGAAGGCGTGACGCTGTCTCCGCTGAAAGCAAGTGTCACGGCATCCGCGCCCCATTCGGTGTTCAGATCCGCCTTGGTGAGCTTGCTCTCACCATTGCCGGATGCATCCGAAGCCGTTTCCGCCGCAGATGTTTCCGCCGTCGGTTCTGTTTCGTCAATACGCGCCGTCTGCTGTGCCGCTGTGCTCTCCGAAGAAGAATCTGTTTTCTCCGCGCAGGCGGTCATTTGCGCAATGCAGGTCAAGGCTGCCAGCACTGCAAGTATCCGTTTTGATCCGGTCATTCGTTTCATCCTTTCCGGAAAAACGGAGCCTGCCGCAGCGCAGCAGACTCCGTTTCCATAAGCCCCGCTTTCAGTCCGTAAGCTGATTTTATGTTTTCAGTTTACCCGTGAAATGTGGGAAATTTGTGAATGAAAAACGAAAGCAAAATAAAAATCCTGTTACTGCCCGATGAGCAGACGCAGCGCGCGCAGATCCAGCAGGTCGAGCATTTCGTCGCCGTTGAGATCGGCGGATGCAAACGGGAACAGTGCCGCATCCAGACGCGGATCCTCCGCAAGCATCGCATTGAAAACAGCGATATCTGCGGCGGAGCATCTGCCGTCATTGTTGAGATCGCCTGTCACCGGCTTCTGCTCCGGCGCCGCCGCCTGCTGATAAATAAAGCCGTAACGGTCTGCGTAATCCGCAGCCGCGCAGCCTGCATAGCCGGTCACAACCATATCCGGTTCCAGATCGGTGAACAGCGCCTCCGGCACATAGCTGACCGGTACGCCCTCGATCTCCGGCAGGAGCGTCAGGTGCGTGTGCTCGCCCGGGATGATCTCATAGGCTTCTGCATAGTCGCCGGATTCGGAAATGCGGTAGCCGATGCCGCCCGCCTCATCGCGGACCGTGCGCATCTTGTCGCTGTCGGCATCATGGAGCATGACGCAGAAGTGCTGATTCCAGCTTGAGATGTTTGTCACGGAAACAAGGAAATAGACCGTCTCTCCTGCCGGAACCGTCGCCTCGAGTGTGCCGCTCGGTTTGAAGAAGATACTCTCCGTCATTGCGCCGGATGCATCATAGCACTGCACGCTCAGCTTGCACATTGCCTCAAAGAATGTCGCCTGCAGCGCGGTCTCGATGCCTGCCTTGTAGCTCAGCACGAGATACTGATCCTTGTTCTTGTCAATCTGATACGAAGTATCCAGCGCGAGCGGAACCGGCTCGAAGAAGTCTGTTTCAAAGAGATTCTCCGGAATGATATCAAACTCGACATCGCAGGTGCCGAAATATTTGCCCATGCCGACATAATTCGCAGTTGCCGTGCCGATGTTGACATCGTCCACCGTGTAGCGCATGCGGTAATCCGTGCCCTCGACGAGCACATAATCACCGTCTTTGAAGGTGACCTTCGGCGTGATCTGTTCCCCTGTCCAGACCTGCGTTTCCGCGTCGATGTCGCAGGCGGAAAGCAGACGCAGTGTTGTCTCCAGCCGGAAGTGAATCGTGCCCTCACGCGCCGTGCCGTTGAACTTGACCATCAGATAGCGCGTTTCACCCGCAGGCACCGTGAAGGTCACGGATTTTGTGCCCGCGCCGTAATCCTGCTCGAGCATCTCCGCCTCCGGCGTAAACACACGCAGCACGATATCCGATACATCCGAAGTGCAGAGCACATATTCGGTATCGGTCTCCGGCGTGACGCGGTACACCGCAAGGCGATCCTCTTTCGTCACGCTGACACTGTGCGCACCGAGCTCCAGCGGCGGCGCATCCTCCGGCAGATCGACATAGATCTCGAAGCTGCCCTCCTGATAGCCGAATGTCCGCGGGGTCGCATACAGCGCAAAATTCACCGTGCCGAACATGATGTTGCTTTCCTTGTAGTTGATCCGGAAGTCGCGGTCAACCTCAAGCGCTGTGCCGTCTGCTGCATGCACCTGCACCGGCAGCGGGACAGCACTGCCCGTATACGGCTGATCGGTGATCGTCAGCACGGCATCCGTGATTGAATGCGGAATCAAAACCGAGATATTCGCCTTGGATGAAAGCTCCGGATATTCGCGCGAGACCGCGAGCACATAGGTGCCGTTTGTCAGCAGATAGTCATTCTGTTCGCCGTTCATCGGCAGCATCAGCGCACAGGAATCAAAGCGCTCATCGTAGCGGTAGAGCGAATACTGCATCTTGCCGCCGGACACGCGCTCATTGAGAACGCGGTAGCGAACAGTCTCGTTCGGCGTTTCGCCGGTTTCCGCCTTGAACCAGATCGTCCTGACGCGCTGCTCGGCGCATGTCACCTCGACCGGCGTATCCAGCGGTGTCAGCGTCTCGGCAGGCTCCGGCTCCTCATACATAATCTCATACTGCTTTGTGATTTTGCCGTAGTAAAGTCCCATGCCGATGACGGTGACCTCTGCCTTGCCGGGAATATCGCTGCGGCTGTCATAGCGCTGGTAATCCACGCCCTCTGTCAGTTCCCTGTCATCGAGTTTGACGCGGATTCGCGGGGAGAAGCTGACGCCCTCGGAATAGATTGCGCTGAACGAGCCGGTGATTTCGGCATTGCGGATATCATAGTTCTCCTGCGTAATCAGCAGGCGGTAGAGCGCGCCCGAAGAACCGGAGCAGACAAAGTAATAGGTCTGACCGGCATTGAGCGTCACCGGCGCATTGAAATATTCCTTGGTGATCGACGAATAATCGCTGTAGGCATAGACGGTGTCATCATGCTGCGGTGTATCCGCGACCCAGCATCTTGTCCGGATATTCACATATCTGGAACCGCCGACATATCTGCCGGTGCGGTTATATGCAAGCTGCTCCTCAGCATAGCCCTGCTCGATGCCCGCATAGAAATTGTAGACGCCGGTTGTCTTCGGGATAAAGACATAAACCGCTTCTTCCTTATCGTAGCCGATCTGCACCGGAACCGGCGTATCTTCGGGGATTTTCTCATAGCAGGTCACAGTGGTTTCGGTGTAGCCGCTGCAGCTGCCGATGCCGTAAACGGAAATGCGGATCAGCTGATTGTGCTTTGTGAACCGCAGGATATAATCCTTGTCGCGCGTCAGTGCGGTGCCGTCCGGCTTGCGAACAATGACCTCCGGTTCATAGCCGGAATCATAGACCGCCGAGCTCTGCACCGTGACTTTGAGCGCACATTCGGAGATATCGGTTTCCGGTGCTGCCGCATTGGAAAGATGCAGTGCGTAGTCGCCCTTCCAGCGCGCATCGCAGCGGAGATAATAGGTTTTGTCGGCAGTGAGCGCCGCTTTCAGCACCTCGCCGCCTTGCAGCAGGCTTTCAAATTCCGCAACGGGCTGACCGGCTGCATCACAGAGGACGCCGCCCGCCGCGGCATTGCCCTCTGCCGTAATTCGGTAATCGCCAGATTCCGGCACGCGGATCTGCGCAAAATACATGCTGTCGGCGTTCTGTTCACATAGCGTTTCCGGTTCCAGTGTCTCCGGTTCTTCGCCCTTGCTGACAGTTACTCTGATATCGACCTGCTCGGTCTTGCCTTGTTCATCGGTCAGGATGCAGCGATAGGTTTTCGTGCCCGCCGCAGATGTATCCGGACAGTATTCCGGCTGCTCCGCGCCCTTGACCGCGGTCTGTGTGTCACCGGAAACAATGTACCACTGATACTTCAGATTGTCACCGCAGGCAAGCACGCGCAGGAACGCTGATTCATGCTGCTGCAGCTGGATATTCTCCGCATTGACGCGCATTACAAGCGGCTCATCGCAGAGCTGCAGACCCTCATTCTCTTTGAGCGCTGCAAGCGCAGATTCCGCAACGATCCATGTTTCCGGTGCAAAGGCATCGGCGGCGGCGGATTTCAGCGTTTCCGTCAGCCGGACAGACCGGCAGCCCGTCAGCGCTCCGAATGCAATCGTCTCCGTGTTTTCCAGAATCACGCAGTCGATTTTCGCATCTGCAAAGGCGGATTCCGCAGCCGTTTTCAGCTTCGGGAACGAGAGCGCACCGGCATTGGCGCCGGCAAATGTCTGCGCTGCAACGGTTTCCAGTGCGGAGAATACGGTGGTATCATAGCCGTTGCCGATCATGAAGCCGTTGAACGCACCCGCACCGACCGACGTGATCTTTGCATAATCGAGCCCGGTCGGGATGACCAGTCGGCCCGTTTGCAGGGCAAGCGCCCGCGCGCCGATCTTCGTCACGCCGGGCAGCGAGAGCTGACGTATTGCTGTACACCCGTCGAATGTGTAAGCCGGAAGTTCGGTGATCTGCGGCGGCAGCATGACGCTGTGCAGACTGCTGTCTCCGGAGAACACACCCTCACCGAGCGTTTTCAGCGCAGGCAGGCGGACATCCCCTGCCCATGCCGCGCAATCCGCAAAAGCGCCGTCCCCGATTGCCGTGAGATGTTTCCACCTGAGCAGCGGATCGGTCAGGCTCAGGCAGCCGGAGAACGCCTCGTCTCCGACGGTTTCCGCATCCGGCAGATCCGCCTTGTTCAGCATGAAGCAGTCCGCAAAGAGCTTTGCAGGCACAGCCGTCAGACCGTGCAGCGCGATCTCCGTCAGCGCTGAGCAGCCGCGGAATGCGGATTCCCCTGCCGATTTGACTGTATCCGCGAGAATGACCTCGCGCAGCAATTCGCAGTCTGCAAAGGCTTCGGCACCGAGCGTCTCCGCACCGGGCGCATAGAACCGCTCAAGCTCCGAGCAGTTCGCAAAAGCAGAATCCCCGATCACCGTGACCGATGCAGGCAGCTGGATTTCCGCCGTAAAATGGTTGTTTTCAAAGGCATGCGGTGCAATTGCCGTGATCTTCTGCCCGTCGATCTCCTCCGGCACATAGAGCTTTTCCCGAACGCCGCGATAGGACATCAGAACGCCGTCCTTCACCGTATATGCCGCGCTGACATCCTCGCCGTTGATCGTATACACCGCTTCGGCTGCTGCACTGCCGATCCAGCCCTTGCGCACGGCAGCCGCGAGCAGCTGCGTGGTCTCAGAGATCGTCACCGGCTCCTGATAAAGCGTGCCGTTTTCCGGTGTCGGGGCGGTGCCGTCGGTTGTGTAGTAAATCTGCGCATCATCGAGATCAACCGTCAGTTCGACTGTAAGCGCCTTGCCGTAATTGCCCGATTCCTCGGAAAACTCCGGCGCCGGACAGATACCGTCATCCCAGCGGAAATCCGCCATATTGACAAAGCCCCACGCAAAATCGCGGTCGAAGCCTGCCGGACCGAGATCCTTTGCATTCAGCCGCAAAAGCGCCTCTGCACGCTGCGGCGTCATTTCTTTATCATAGGTCCGCAGGAGCGCACAGCACGCCGAAACATGCGGTGTCGCCATACTGGTGCCGTTCTGCGTTTCCTTTTTCTCCTCATCACCGAGCACATAGCTCAGGATGTTGAAGCCCGGCGCCACAACATCGACCGAGCTGCCGTAGTTCGAGAATGCGGCGCGCTCCATCTGCTCTGTCACCGCGCCGACTGTAATGCAGCTTGCGATGCTGCCCGGATAATAGTATCCGGCATCGTCGCCGTTGTTGCCCGCTGCCGCGCAGCAGATCATGCCGTTTTCATCCGCGATCGACATTGCCTCAATTTCCAGCGGGCTGACGCCGAGACCGCCGAAGCTCATGTTGACAACATCCGCGCCTTTTTCGAGCGCATGCATCAGCCCGAGATAAATCTGCTCATCCGAGGCACTGCCCTGCTCATCAAACACCTTGATCGGCAGAATCTTGACATTGTTCGGCGTCATCTCACAGATCGTGCCTGTGACATGCGTGCCGTGATTGAGATCATCCTCGACGGTGTCATCGCCGGAATCCGAAATGTTGATGCCGCCCTCAAGAATTCTGCCCGCAAAGAGCTTCGGCACCGGATTGATGCCCGTATCAATGACTGCGACCGTGACCTCCGGCAGCGCTTCTGCATCGAGATATTTCGCGATAAAATCCTCCGTGCCGATCAGCGGGACACCCCATGAATTATACTGCTTTTCCGCAGGCTGCTCCGCTGCGGCTTCTGCATCCTCCGCGCAGGGTTCCGCACTGTCCAGCGCCTGCGCATCGAGCGTGATGCGGTGCGAGGGCTGGACATATTCCACCGCAGGATCCGCGCAGTATGCCTGATAGGCGCGGTATGCCGCCGCCGAATCTGCATACTGCAGAATGTGCAGTCCGCGGTAGCCCTCCGCTGCGGATTCCGCACCGTGCAGATCAATCTTCCCCGCCGCCTTGACAATCAGACGGGCGGTCTGGAATTCGTTTGTAATTTTGAGGATACCGTCCTGCTCGTCAACTGTATAGCCCCATTGTTCGGCAGCATCCGAAAAGGGCTCCAGCTTTCTGCCCGAAGATTTCGCACTGCCGTCCGTGCGGAGCATCAGCTCGCCGTTCTGCACCTGCAGATCGCCGCAGACAGTTTCCGGCGCACCGCCGTCCGCAGAGAGCGTGCCTTTCGCCGCATCGTAGATGATCGTATCATAGAAATCGCGGTCGGCATCGCCCTGCGTCACCGCGAGCACATTGCCGGAAAAAACTTCGAGCGAACATGTCTTCATCCCTGCCGCTGCCGCCGTAACCGCCGGAAGCTGCGGCAGAATGATCTGACATGCAGCCGCTGCGGCAAGCCCGATGCCGCATACCCGTTTGTGTTTCATAAAACCCTCTCCTTGCTTGCGCTCAATGTGCCGCATTCCAGCTCTGAATGCGTGCCTTCATTTCATCCACGGCAAGGATGCCGTAGGCAAAGCCCTTGCGCACAAGCTCTGCCGGTACATATTCATCATACTTTTCAAACAGCGGAATTTCATCCGGATACACAAGATCCATCGGATCAAACTCCTCCGCTGCCGCCTCTGCGACAATCCGGAAAAACTCCGCCTTGCTGACCTTCATCTTGAATGTCAGAAAATACGGTCTGGACGGCGACAAACCCGAAAGGAACAGCTTTTGCGCACATTTCACCTTCAGGAAACGCTCCATCGCAAGAAATGCATAGCTGCCGAGCCACGGAAACAGCGCCCACATCTCGCCGCCGAGACAGATCAGCGGCTCCTGCAGCAATCCGGAATTTGCCGCCGTGTGACGGGCAAGCTCCAGACGCGCAACCGCGTTTTTCATCAGATAGGGATACTGCTTGTCCTCCTGCAGCACCTTGTGCATCCGCTCGAGAATCTTCGTCTGGATATCGCCCGGACAGTCGCCGAAATACGCAGGCACCTTGCCCTTGACCATCGTGCAGTAGACGACATGGCGGTCAAAATCGACCTCATCCACCACCCAGACATGGCCTGCGATCGCGATTTTTTCTCCGGCAGGCGGCGGCTGAACAATCGTGCCGATCTCCTGCGACTCCGAGCGGACCGTAAACTCCTCGCTGTCCTGAAAAACCGCGTAGAATTTGAAGTTATTGATCACGCGCTCACCGGCAAGCCCTGCAATCAGACCGCCGCGCTCCGTCCGCTGAATGTGATCCTTTTCGATCAGATGCCGCAGCAGCGTGCGGTAGTCATCCTGCGTGATGCGGTGGAACGGCTGCAGCTTCAATACTCTGCCTGCAAGCTGCGCCGGTGTCATTTCGCCGTTTGCAGCAAGCGTGCTCATCGTCTGGTGATAGAGCAGGCTGAACGGCAGACGGTCCAGCTTCGGCGGCTCGACCCAGTGCTCCTCTGCGTAAAGCTGCACCAGTGCGATGCCCTGCAAAAGCTTCCACGGCACCGTAGAGGGCAGCATCGCGCGTGCCTCGGGCTCCTCCTCACGCATGACGAACCACATCTCCGGCGGCAGACCGCGTCTGCCCGTGCGTCCCATGCGCTGCAGAAACGAGGAGACCGTAAACGGCGCATCCAGCTGAAACGCGCGCTCCAGCTTGCCGATATCAATGCCGAGCTCGAGCGTCGCGGTGGTCACGGTTGTCATGACCTGCTCCTCATCCTTCATGACGGCTTCTGCTGTCTCGCGAAACGAAGCCGAGAGATTGCCGTGATGAATCAGGAATCTGTCCTGTTCGTGATTCCATTCGCAATACTGCCGGAGCGAGGTTGTCACCGCCTCACACTCCTCGCGCGAATTGACAAAAACCAGACACTTCTTTCCGCGCGTATGCGAAAAGATGTAGCCGTATGCAGGATCGGCGTGATTCGGCGCGGGATCGGTCTCCGGCTCGAGCGCCTCGGGTGCATCGACCTCTTTGCCCTCCGCCGCCTGCGTATCCATTGCGTAAAAATGCTCCATCGAGAGCCGCCATGTCGATTTCTGTGCGGCAATCTGCGGAATGACCGTATTCCGTCCGGAGCCTGTCCCGAGATATTCCGCAGTCTGCTCGATGTCGCCGATTGTCGCGGAAAGACCGATTCTGCGCGGTTTTGCACCGGAGAGATCCGAGAGCCGCTCAATCAGGCAGAGTGTCTGACCGCCGCGGTCGCCGCGCAGCAGGGAGTGCACCTCGTCGATGATCACAAAGCGCAGATCACGGAACAGCGCGGGAATCATCGCGTGCTTGTGGAGCATCAGCGCTTCGAGCGATTCCGGTGTGATCTGCAAAATGCCGGACGGATTTTTCAGCAGCTTTGCCTTCTGCGACTGCCCGACATCCCCGTGCCAGCGCCAGACTTTGATATCTGCGGGCTCGCAGAGCTCTGTCATGCGGCTGAACTGATCGTTGATGAGCGCTTTCAGCGGAGCAATGTAAATCGCGCCGACCGACTGCGGCGGATTTTCTTCGAGCAATGTCAGAACGGGGAAAAATGCCGCTTCGGTCTTGCCGGATGCGGTCGATGCGGAAATCAGGACATTGTCCTCCGTGTTGAAAATCGCATCCGCCGCGGCGACCTGCACCGCTCTGAGCTTCTCCCAGCCCGAACGGAAAATGTATTCCTGTATAAAGGGGGCATAGCGTTCAAATGCGTCCATGCGCACAGTCCCTCCGTTCATTTTATGATAAACGATAAATTTTTACAGTGAAATTGCATAAAGGTGCCTGACAATCCGTCATGCCGGATTGTGCAAACATATAATATTTATCGTTTATCGTTAAATTCTAGTTGACAAACGTTAATTTCCGTGCTATACTGCGAACAACGGAGAGAGGAACGGCTCCGAATACACAAACGGAGGATAATACTATGAGTAAAGATCAAATCATCCAAAAGCTCAAAAAGGGCAGCAAATGGATTGTTGTCATCTGCATTCTGGCAATCCTGTTCAATCTGGCGTGCATATTCCGGATGTTCGGTCATGTCCGGAACATTGCCGATCCGGATCCGGTTATGACATATGTACTTATTCGCGAGTTTATCACACTCGGCATCAACATCGTCATCATGGCACTGGCTGCATGGATGTTTCTGCGAATCTCGAAAGAAGGTATGCCGTTTTCCGCCGGAAATATTAGGATTGTTCGCATCGTCGGCATCCTGTTTCTGGTGAATGCAGTCATTCCCTCAGTGGTAACGGGCGCGGTCATCACGCCTTTTTCCATTCCGAACTATACGGCACTGATTGAGGGGCTGCTGTTCCTGTTTATCGCGCATATCATCCGCTACGGCGCAATGCTGCAGCAGGAATCCGATGAAACGCTCTGAGGCGGCATCATGCAGAAACATGCAGCCAAAATCCTGAAGCGCATCACACTGACAGTTTTCATCTTACTGCTGCTGTGTGCGGCATTTGTCGGGACGCTCTATGGCTATAACCGGCACATGCTCGCAAAAGAAGCCGCCCTGATTCAGCATCAGGGGCAGTATGTGGAAATCGACGGCGCGAACATGAATATCTACACGACGGGCAGCGGCGACAGAACACTCGTCTTTATGGCAGGCGCCAATACACCGGCTGTCATCTACGATTTCAAGCCGCTGTTCAGCCGCCTCTCTGATTCGTTTCAGATCGCAGTGATCGAGAAATTCGGCTACGGCTGCAGCGATGACATCTCCGGTGAACGCACACTCAGCACCATGCTGCGGCAGGATCGCGAAGCACTCGAAAAAGTAGGCATCCCCGCGCCGTATATCCTCTGTCCGCATTCCGCATCCGGTTTGGAGGCGGTGCGCTGGGCGCAGCTTTATCCGGATGAGGTTGCAGCGATCATCGGGCTCGATATGGCAGTGCCGGAACAGTTTGACTGTCAGATCGGCGACATTCACACGGCGCAGACACAGACGCCCGAACAGGCATTGGCAGAAGATGCATTTTACAATTTCTGGATGTATGACATCGGCAGTTTCCGGCTCTACCGGTTTGCATCCGTCTTTCCGGCAGCCGCAAGCCCCGACCTGACCGCAGCGGAACAGGCGGAGTACAAAGCAATCACCTATCACTGGTACAGCCGGTTTTATGAGACCGCAATGGCGCGCGAAGGCATCCTGACCGACAGTCAGCGCAGCGACTTCATTGCGCTGCACGATGCGCCGGTTCCGGATGTGCCGACACTGTTCTTTGTCTCAAATGACAGCGATATGTTTGCAAAAATGCTCGGCGAGAACGGTCTGGAAAAGTGGAAAAGCATCCATGAAAACTATCTTGCAGGACTGACACATGCAAAGCTTGTGCAGCTGCAGTGCGGACACTATGTGCATGTTGAGGAGCCCGAAGCCGTCAGCAATGCGATCCGCAGCTATCTGAATGAAACTCTGTGAGGTGCGATATGGCTATTATTTTACGTCTGGACCGCGTCATGGCGGACCGGAAAATGAGTCTCAATGAGCTGAGCGAAAAGGTCGGCGTCAGCAATGTCAATCTCTCGAAGCTCAAGACCGGAAAGGTCAGCGCGATCCGCTTTTCCACGCTCAATGCGATCTGTCTGGCGCTGCATTGCCAGCCAGGCGATATACTGGAATTCGTAGAGGACGAGGAATAAACGCCTCACGCTTCGCTATTATTGATGTACCAATTAAATCTTGAAGAATAGATGCGCAGGATTTTTGTCGTGAGACAAGGCAGAAAGCCGCCGCCTTGCTGACGCAAGGCAAGGATTTCTAACGCAGTATCACGGCAAAAAGACAAGCAGATATCTT
>JAFWUX010000074.1 GCA_017523995.1 Oscillospiraceae bacterium
CGTGCGCGATACCCGCAGGAATAACCGATGTCGCCATTTTTTCGGTTGAGCCAGATTTTCTTCATTTTGTAACCGCAGTCCTGACAGTACAGCATTCCCGAAAACAACGCGATATTTCCGCTGCTGTCCCGTTTCCCCTTGCTGACGGAATCGTCCAATTCCCGCACCTTATCCCAAAGCTCCTGCGAGATGATCGGTTCATGATTTTGTTCGACTACGATCCAATCCTCTTTGTTTTTGCGGATCACCTTATGATTCTTGTAACTGACCGTTGTGGTGCGAAGCTGCGCCATTGTCCCGATGTAGATCGGATTTTTCAGGATTCGCCTGACGGATGTTCTGCACCAGAGATTGGTTACAGATTTGCGGTTGGGTTTGTCAATCTTCCCGTAATAGTATTCAGACGGCGACGGGATTTTCTCAGCGTTCAGGATTTCCGCGATATGAGACATTTTGATGCCCTTTGCCCGCAGTTCAAAGATACGGCGCACGACAGCCGCGGCTTCCGGATCAATGACCGGCGTATGCTTTTCATCATCCGACTTTATATATCCGTATGATGCGGTGGGAGATTTGTATTTCCCCTTTTTGGCATCCGCTTCCAGAACCGCCCTGATCTTCTTCGAGGTCGAGGCGCAATGCCACTCATTGAAGATGTTAACAATCGGCATCATGTCCATGCCTGCGCTTCGGGAATTGGCTGTGTCTACGTTGTCCGCGAGCGCAATGAATCGGATGTTGTGCAACGGAAATATGTAGTCCGTAAACTGGCCAACCTGAATATAGTTTCGTCCGAATCGGCTCAAATCCTTGCAGAGAATGAGATTGATCTTGCCGGTTTTTGCATCGTCAAGTAAACGCTGAACGCCCGGTCTGTCAAAGCTGACGCCGGAAACACCGTCATCAATATACTCATCATAGACCGTCCAGCCCTGCTTCGAGACATATTCCGTCAGGATTGCCCGCTGATTTTCGATAGAGAGTGATTCTCCTGCGCGTTCATCATCACGGGATAGCCGCATATAGATGCCCACGCTGTAATTTGTCTGCTTTGGTAACATATTACTCCTTTCTCCCAAAGCAGCTATTTCCGATACATTCTATTATATCACATCTCATCGGAAATAGCCAGTGCTTCGGGAGCATTTTTACGCTTTTTTTCTGTTTATGCGCGGAGAAGCTCGTTCATAGCACGGTGATATGCGTTTCTGTATACCACTTCATCCAGGTCTTTCTCACCGACATAGTAGCTTACAACAATGTATTTTCTCCCCTCGATCTCAAATTCCTGCTCCTGCGTCGGGCAATTCCTGTACTGCTCGTTCAGTTCCTTTGCATTCATCTTTTTCATCATAATCCCTCTCTTTCTGTATAGGACACGATTCAAGGTTATGGTATGTACTGACCGCAAGCCTTATTTCTCATTGGTTCCGGCAAGCACTCTGATCTCATATTCAATCCGTTCAATATCCTCCCGCATCGACAGTCGTTCCGCCAAACCCGCCTGCATGAATATCTCTGCAAGACATTCCGCATAACCGAGCGTATGCATGGCATACAGATGCAGTTCATCAAGGCATCCGTCAGGTGTCCGTGGCGCACGGGCCTCCCATTCTATCAGCGTTTGGAGAGCTGTGTTCAGCATCTCTCCAAGCGCTTTTTCTTCTTCAAATATCGTCATAAATACCTCCCTACTACTTGCGAACAGATGTTCTATATGTTATAATAGAATTGAAAGATTATGGAACAGGGGGCGAAAAGCAATGCAATGTGATTTTCAGAATGTGACCGATACGCTGCTGCGGAATCTGGCATCCTCGACCACGGTGTACTATATCAATCTGCTGAATACGCTTTTCGCCGCTTATCTTGCGGATGCGCATATCTATCAGTTTGAACGCTTTACCAGTGCCAAACTGCGCAGCGGAATGATTCGTGTTTCGCCGGAGATGAGCGAATTCTATCTGAACGCAGACCGTGAAGTGCTGTGCAAAGACATTGCCGAACTGCTCCCGTATATCTTCGACCAGCCAAACACCTACAAAGAGCTTTACGATCTGATCCAGTATGACGATACGCTGTCCGCGCCCCTGCGGAAAGAAATCCTCAGCCGTATTCCGGCACAGTATGCCGACAATACTTCGCTTGTGAATATGATCTATGAAGCAGTATTTATCGCTGTTACCCGGCAGTATGAAAAGGCGGATAAAGGCTATGTCGCTACCAGATATGCAGCCGATGCAGCTTCGTACAAGGATGCGCTGTTTGCAAACAGCGAGTTTATTGCGCCCTGCCGTCATTTCTGCGGACGGGATGCGGAACTGAATGAACTGCATTCTCTGGTGCAGGACAATTCCACGGTACTTGTCACAGGCGTTGCTGGAATCGGTAAGAGCGAGCTTGTCCGTGCTTATGCGGAACGGCACAAGTCTGAATATGCGCATTTCGGATACTATTTCTATAAAGGCAGCCTGAAAACGATCATTGCAAATATTATCATCAATCCGCTGATTACAGATGAGAACGAACGCTATCGCCGGAATATGGAACTGCTTGCATCTCTTGGCAAAAGCGTTCTGCTCATCATCGACAATTTCAATGCATCGCCTGATGAAGATGACTGCTTTTACGATCTTCTTGATCTGAATTGCGGGGTGATCTTCACATCCCACAGGCACTATGACGATTTCTGCGTGTATGAGCTGACGGAATTCCGCTCAAAGGATCTGCTGCTGAAACTAATCGGCAAATTCTGCGAATTCAAGTCCAATGAGAAGAGTATTCTTCTGAACATCATTGATGCAGTTGACCGTCACACATTCTGTGTGGAGCTGTGCGCAAGACTGATGTACAAGGGTTTCTATACACCCAAATCGCTTTCCGCAAAACTGTCCGGCGGTCTGAAATCCATACTGGAGCGTTTCTCTGCAACCAAAGACAAGCATCCGAAGAAGAAAACCTGTTACGATCACATCCGCGATCTGTTCGGCTTACTGGAGCTGCCGGAAGCATACCGGAATGTGCTGCGGATGCTGATTGTTTCGCCCTGCTCCGGAATTCGTAAGGATGCAATGGCGGTTTTGATGTGTCTGGATAATATGGTCATGCTGGATGAATTGGTCGAGCTGGGGCTTGTCCATGAATTTGCAAACGGAACGATCACTTTGCACCCGATGCTCCGCACACTTGTGAAATCAGAACTGAACCCCGACAGTGAAAACTGCGCCCCGCTGATTTCTTCTGTCCGTGCCGTTTGCATCAATGAGCAGGCAGATGCGGAAATTGATGCTGAGAAGATGCTGGAAATGATTGATTTTGCTGTCAGGGATATAGAATACAGAAATCAGCGGGAGCATTTCAGTTTTGTAAGCGACTGCTTTGAATATGCAGATCGTGCTGCCAGTTTCCCGCATATGGATTCGCTGCTCAGACTGGAAAAACATTTGCTTGACAAAGATGATACACAACAGAATGCACTGTATTTATCCGAGTCTGCAGCCTGCGAGCTGCATCGGGGCAATTACCCGAAAGCCCTTGCCTTGCAAGAAGAAGCTGTCAAATACGCCATGCAGTGCAATGATACTCTTCTTCAAGCGAACGTGCTCAGTACTTATGGCTTTTGTCTGCATCATGTCAACCGGAAGGAAGAAGCGCTGAAAGTACTGGAACAGAGTCTGGCGCTGTTCGGACTGCTTGACGGTGACGGCGTTTTCTATTTTGACAAGTACCGTGCCATGATTACATTTGCCGATGTGCTGTTTACCCTCGGACGAACCGATGAAGCGGTTGCATTGGTTTCGATTGCGGAACGCTCGCTGCAAGAAATGAATCTCACTCATATCTCGGTCTATGCCGACTGCAAATTCTCTCTCGGCATCTACCATCTCTGTCTGCACAATGCAGCGGCAGCAGACGATCTAGTTTGTGCATTCCGCATTTTGATTGACCTTTACGGTACAGAGTCTGATCTGGTACGTCTCAGACGGGGAGAAGCACAGAAGTATATTGCACAGACAGGATTCGATCTTACGAAATATGCCCCATTAATGCAATTACTCGAAGGATGATGTCGATTAGAACGAGAATCGGCGCTGCGAAGTACAGCAGATCTGTGATGCTGTTGACTTTCCGCAGATATTCCGCGGTTTCGCTCGCGCTGAAAGCGGAGTTTTTGACTTCTTTGGAGCAGATGCTCAGGTAGCTTTCAATACTTTGCGCTTTCTGTTCAAGTATCTTGCAGCCGTCCTGAATTGCTGCCTTTTGCTCCTCGGCAAACTGCCTGTGCATCTCTCTTGCGATATTAACGGCGGATGCTCTTACGCTTTCTGCGTACTGGCTCTGAATGTTCAGGTTCTTCAGCTCTCGTTCCGCGATCTTCTCCATTCCGGCGCTGGTAGTCGCTGTAAAGTCCTGCAAGAGTCGGCACATTTGCAGTGTTGCTGCTGCCAGCAGTACCACGCGCTCGTCCCGTTTGGCTTCTTCCGTCGCTGCGCCCGCTTTCTCTGCAATATCCAGAATCATCGCGTTGAGCTGTTCCAGCGTCGGAACTGTTGTGTTCTGTTCCTGCATCGTTTCCTCCTGTGATGTAGATGCGCTGCGGGACTGTTCGCGGATCCGCAGCTCGTCCCGGTGCAGCATTTCCCGGCTGAATCCCGTCCGCTCGGACGGCTTCCTTGTGTCGTTGAATCTCGGTAAGCTCATATTCAATTCCTTTCACTGTATACTGTTCACCAAGCTTGCTTCCTCTGACGGAAGCTGGCTTTCCGTTTTTATCTGTAAAGTTTGGATGGCGGTAGGATATGGTGTTTCCTCTGACGCGGCACTCCACATGATAATGCCGCATCAGCGCATTGACCACATCCTCTAATGTGCGGTTATCCGGATCACTGACCTCGGTACGGATTACCTCGCGCAGCTCGTCCTTGAATGTTTCCTTGCCGCCTGCTTTCATCTGCCGTTCGGCAAAGGTCTCTTTGTCACGATGCTTCTCCGGATCGTGATTATAATAATCCTGCCGGACGGAATGCACAAGTCTCCGCTGCATACACTGTGCTCCGAAGAATTCACTCATTTCCCGCAAATCTCTTTCGTTTCGTCTGAATGCTCTGCCGGTTTCAAGATTGCAGTTGCCGATCAGGAAATGAACGTGCTTGTGCGGTCTGTCGGTATGGACTGCGAACAATACCTCATAGCCTTGAAAGAATCTCTCCGCAAACTCCTTTGCGATTTGGAATGCCTTCCGATAGCTGAGCCGGTCATTATCCTCCGGTGAAAAGGAGATAGAGATTTTATAGGCAAGGTTTGCATTTTTGACTGGCTTCTTCCCGAACAGCTTTCTTGTCATGAGAACATCGCGGGCGAAATGGTCTCGGTCACAGTTGATGCCCCAATAAAGGTCGGGTTCTGTTTTCACTATGCCCTCCCGTATCTGCTTTGCCTGTCTGCCGAGCAGATAGTCGGCGGCGCGGCGAAGCTGTGCGGATGATTTGCAGGGTTTGTAGTCCACATTGACATTACCGAACATCGGCTGCCGCCTTTACGGTAAATTGCGGATTTCTGAGGAACTCTGAGAGTTGCCCCATGACTGCATCATTGGTGAGTCGGATCGCTCCGATCTCGGCTCTCACACGCGCGTCCTGCCCGATGTTGGAGAAGTAGGCGAGCTGGTTCAGGTTCGTACCGATCTTGCGGATCTCATGCACGATCGGCGCAATGCTTTCTTCAGCGGAGTAGATTCGCACCTCTGATCGGCAGATCGCCTGCATCAGATAGTCGGTTTTGCTCAGGCCGCTGGCTTTCTGTTTGGCAGTCCAGAGGTCATACTCTGCATCTGTCAGTCTCAGACAGATAGCATGACTTCGTCTGCGGTTCGTCATACACGCTCCTTTCCGCCGCTTGCGGCGGCTGTCAGGGGGAGGTCTCGGAGGGGCGCGGGTGTCCGGTGGACACCTCTGCGAAGCAGAAGCGCTGTCTGAGGCGACAGCCGAGTAAGCCCCTCTGAGCAGGTAGACCGATGTGTC
>JAFWUX010000075.1 GCA_017523995.1 Oscillospiraceae bacterium
GCCCTCGGCGTGTTCAGCGTGTTCATCGCGTCGTTGAGCCAGACGCTGCTCAAATGGGAGGCGGGAAAGGCGCACCGGGATCTCCTGCACGAGTACCTGAACCCCGGCGTGATCGGCAGCTACTGCCTGCTGGCCTTGTCGATGCTGCTGGCCATGTTCGCGTATAAAAAGCTCCCCCTGAGCATGACCCCCGCCTTCGAGTGCTTTTCGTACCTCTTTGTGACCATCTTCGGCGTGACGGTGTTTCACGAGCGGGTGACGAAAAAGAAGCTCGCGGCCCTGGGGCTCATCGTCGCGGGGATATTGGTGTTTACCTTGTAAACAGTTTGGAGTTTGGAGAGTGAAGAGTGGAGTTGCGGTATCCGCTTCGCGGATGATTTTGAAAATGGGATTCCAAAAGTTTGCTGACTCTTGGGCAGGGTTGGTGAGTTTGCTAGAAAACTCATAGCGAAGCGTGCGAGAGCCCGATATCAATCATCGCGAAGCGATACCGCATCTCCTAACTCCTCTCTCCTAACTCCTAACTCCTAACTTTCGCTTGCTGTTTCCTGAGCTTTTGCCGGCAGCGGATATTCTCCGCCGCTCATCTCCGCGGTGTAACGGCGCAGGATATGGGTGGCATCGGCGACATCGAGCGTGCCGTTTGCATCGGCATCCCCGTTGCGGCGCTGCGTTGCCGTAATCTCCGCCGGATTGCCCGCGACTGTCGCCGTGTAATACGTCAGCAGGCGCTGCGCATCCTCAAGCGTGACGCTGCCGTCCGCATCAAAATCGCCGCAGAGCAGTGTGCGCGGAATCTCTGTGAGTGCCTGCTCCGCCTGATGCAGAATCTCTGCCGCCGCGGGCGCCGTCTCCGCAGATGCAAGCTGCTGCGTGTATTTTGTTTGCAGCGCAGTGAGCTGCTTCTGCTCCGGCGCATCGTAGAGACCCAGAACATCCGCTGTCTGCTGCGTCAGTGCATCGGTGCAGGCGCGGATGCTCTCGCTGAGATAATCGCAGCGCAGAAATGCATTGCGCTTTTGCAGGTTGCCGCGGACATATCCGACACATTCCGCAAAGCTGTCTCCGTTCGAGGGTCCGATGCGCTTATAGGGCGCGCCGCCGAATGCATGCCAGCGGATCAGATTCATCTCTGCGGCTGGTGCGATTGCATCCTGCATCTGCGCGATGATGCCGGAATCCGCAGTCAGCGCATCGAGATAATCCGCAAAGCGTGCTGCATAGAGTTCGGCGCTCCGGCAGACAAAATCCGCATCCTGCCAGAGCCGCAGCAGCCACGACTGCGCTGTGATGCCGGTCTCTGCGGCGGTCTCGGGCGTGTAGCCGCTGACCGGCACATACCGCGCATAAATCTGATCAGGGAGCACCGCAAAATGCAGTTCCCCGTCCGGCGCCTTCAGCGCAAGGCTGTAGTTCTGATATGCAAGGTCAAAATCCCAGACCGGGCCGTAATGCAGTTTCCCGTCCCCGGTCAGGTCGGAATCCTTGTAGAAATAGAAGCTCGTGGATGTGCTGTCCACGTTCTCGGTGATCTCCTGAATCAGACAGCCGAGCGCGAACGAATCCACATCGAGATAATCGCTGTAATGCCTGCCGCGGCTGTTGTATCCGGTCTCAGAATAGATCGCGTCCTCGAGCTCCTGCACAAATCCGCGGATATATTCCGTCTGCGCTTTCGAGGCATACTCCGGCTCGCAGACCTCAAAGATCACGCCGCGGTCCGTGACGAATTCGCCGCGCTTGGAGCGGCTGCGCAGCTGAAACTGAATCAGATAGCCGCCGGTGATATCCGCAGGATCGTTCGGGATATCATAATACTGCCAGCTGCCGTTCTCCTCGCCGTTGAGTGTTCCGCCGACGGTCTGCCGCTTGTATTCCGAGAGCGGCTGCTCATTGAGAAGCTGCGTCGCATCCTCCAGATTTGTGATATTCACGCGCTCGCGGTGAATCTGTACGCGCTCCGTCAGCTGATAGACACCGCGGTATTCGCCGTCCAGATAGAGATCAACGAACGCAGCATCGGGGGTATATGCAAGCCCCGACTGCCGGCTGAGCGCATAGGCAATCTGGTTGCGCAGCAGCGAGTGATCGAGTGAATTGCTGATGAGCGCCCATTTTTTTGCCGCGCCGAGCCCGAACAGATCCGCCTTTTGGGGCAGTTTGAAGTTATAGGGGCGCTTCTCGGCGTAATCCCATGAGGAATTTCCGCGGCCTTTCAGCTTCTCGAAGGCGCCGTCATACTGCACGGTGCCGTCCGCTGAAAGAATCAGCGCGCTGCCCTCTGCGGTGTAGCTTTTGCTGCTGTTGACATGATCGAATTCGCCCGCAGCCGCCGTCAGATACATGCACCCGAGATTTGACTGCATCACATGGAGTGCGCCGAGCAGCTGCTCCCCTGCCTGCATCACAAAATCATCCGCGGAGGCAAGCAGATCAGTCTCCTCGCCGGTGTAGACAATGCTGCCGTTGAGGATCAGCGGCGAACCGTCCGGCGTCTGACAGCTGACGGTCAGGCTGCTGCGGTCGGCTGCTGCGGGCAGAAACAGATACCAGCTTTCCGCCCAGTCAATATACACCGCATCGACGCTGTAAGCGGCATCGCCGGAGAATACACCGGAGACCGAGAACGCGAATTCCGACTGCTCCGGTGTCTGCTGTTCAGACGGCGTCTCCGTCTGCTCCGGCGGCGCATCTGCCGCATCTGCCGCACCGGCACATACAGCAAGGTGCCCTGCAAAGCAGAGCACCGCCGCCGCAGTGAGCAGAAAACAAAAGCCCCTGCGTTGTTTCATAGATTTCTCCTCATTTCACTCTGTGGGTGGAAAACGGCGCGGTCTCTCATACATTTCCGGCAAGCGAATCGAGCAGCACCTTCGCGATCTGCGCGGTGGTGATATCCCAGCTTTCGCGCTCCTCGATCAGGATGCAGAATGCAACCGGACATCTGTCATCGAGGCAGTAGCCGACGAGCAGAGAATTCTCATACTGCCGCCCGTCATCGCTGACCTGTGCCGTACCGCTCTTGACGCCGCAGGTATAGCCGCCGAGCGAGACATAATAATGCTCGGTTGCGTTCTGCGTCATGACGTCCTGCACCGCCTTTGCGGCAGTCGGCGAAAAGAGCTGCTCCGTGTGCTTGATTGCACCGAGCTGCGTGGTTTTCTGATCCGCAGTGGTTTTAGAGCGCAGCAGATACGGCAGAACCGCCGAGCCCGTGCCGTTTGCGACCGCACCCTGCCAGAGCATCAGCTGATAGGGGCTGACAAGCGTCTTGCCCTGTCCCAGCGCGCCCCACTCCGTCTCGAACTGGTCTTTGTCGGTCAGCTTGGTGGAGGCAGGCTGGATCACGATGCCGTTGAGATTATAGGGCGCTGCCTCCTCGCCGTTGACCGCATAGCCCATTTTCGTGTAGCTCGTGATGATCTCCGAAAGCGGCACAATGCCGGACTGCACAAGCTGTGCAAAGTAGGGATTGCAGCTGTTTGCAAATGCTGTTGCAAGATTCTGCATACCGTGGCCGTATTCCTGATGGCACTTGATGACATCACCGTTCGGGTTTGTCCAGTAGCCGGGGCAGTCATACTGGAGATTGTTGACCGTATCCACACCGGCATACTGATACGCAGCGATCAGCGTCGAGACCTTCTGCGTGGAACCGGGAACAGTCGGATAGAACGCCTTGCAGAGCAGACTGCCCTCAGGCATCTCCGCAATATTGGCATAACCCTGCGCAATATCGACACAGGGACGGCTGACGCAGACATAGGTCTCGCCGCTCTTCCAGTTGTAGGCAATCGTTGTGCCGTTTTTTGCGCCGTAGGCATTGTTCACGGCGATGTTCGCGCTGTGGAGCAAGGTGGTCTCGAGGACTGCCCCCTCACCGGAGGAGCCGTAGGTAAAGCTGTAATTGACCAGATCGCTGAGGTTGCGCGAGACGATTGTATTGCTCATCTGACCGCTGGTGTCACCGATCAGATTGCCGACATCCGCGAAATGTCCCCATTCATAGTTGCTGAGCGGCTGCGAGCCGTCAAAGAGGACATCGCCGGTGCGGTCGGTGACTTTGCCGTAGGTTGCCTGTCCGGATTTTGCCATGTAGAATGCGGACTGCGAGATCAGGCGCCAGCCGAGATACGCAAGTCCTGCTGCAAATGCCGTCAGGAGCAGGGCTGTCCATTTGCCTGCGCGGCGCATGCTTCTCGGCGCGGAGACATCGAGCTCCGGCACCGGCGGACGCTGCCGCAAAGGCTGCTGCTGTGCTGCCATATCACGCGCCCCCCTTCTTCTGCTCTGCCTTGCCCGTCAGGACAGGTGCCTGCGCGGCTTTGAGGAATCCTGCGAGGATGCCGCTTGCCAGCATCGAGCTGCCGCCCTGCGAGATAAACGGGATTGTGACGCCCGTGAACGGAATCACGTTGCACGAGCCGAAAATATTGAGCGCCATCTGGACGATGAACGCCGCTGCAACGCCGACAGCCAGTCCCGAATGATAGTAGCTGCGCGGCGGAACCGTCAGAATCGAAGCGGGCAGGAACAGCACCAGAATAACCGTCATCATGCCGGTGAACAGTCCCCATTCCTCGCAGATGGTCGAGAACACGATATCGGTGCGCGAGGCGGCAACCTTGATCAGCGTGCCGTTGCCTGCGCCCTTGCCGAACCATCCGCCCTCTGCGATTGCCGTCAGTGCCTTGACCTGCTGATAGCCCGAGCCGGACATATCCGACCAGATATCCGAATGCAGTCTGTCCTGCACATAGTCCGGCGCGAACTTACAGGCAAAGACCACAACCATGACCGCACATGCCGCAAGGAAGATCATCAGGCGGAGCGAAATTTTCTCGCGCAGATAGCAGAAGCGCAGCAGCATGCCGCAGCCTGCAATCGCGATAAAGGTCGGGAGCGAGCCGAGGTCACGGCACCACCACTGCAGCGCCGCGATCACAACCGTGCAGAAGATCAGCAGCAGATTATCCGGCACAAAGTGGATGCCCGCAATCTCATGCTTTTTCAGCTGGGTGCTGACCGAGCTTGCGCAGATCAGCACAAACACCGGCTTGACAAACTCCGAGGGCTGAATCGTGATGAAGCCGAGGTCAATCCAGATGCTGCGGCTGCCCGTCAGGAAGAAGATCGCCGCGACCAGCACAAAGAACAGCCCGTACCACAGCGGCTTAAGCTTCTCGGCACGGTAGGGATTGCGCGTGACCGCGTAGGAGAGCTGACACATCAGGAACGATGCAATGCCGATCACGAAATGCTTGACCGCAAAGGACAGCCCGCCGAAGCAGGACTGATAGATCGTGCTCATGCCGATGACCAGCAGCAGAACCGTATCAACGGTGCATGCCTCACGGTTGACAATCGCCAAAATGATCGAGCCGACGAGATCCGCCGTCAGGACAGCGCATGCCATTTTGAGTACCTCGGGCGTCATGCCGAAGGAGCAGACCACGAGAATCATCATCGCGGTGTGTGCAATCAGGACGAGCAGCAGCAGAAACGGATGCGAAACAGGTTTGATACTTGCTGTCATTTTGCCACATCCTTTCCGCTGCCCTTGATGACAACCAGTCTGCGGTTGCCGATCATGATGGCGTCATTCTGGTGCAGGATGCAGGGCTTGCTGATGCGTCTGCCGTTGACCGTCACACCGTTGTGCGCGCCGATATCCTCGATGCGCCATTTGCCGTCCGAGAGCGTCAAAAGCGCGTGGAACCGCGAAATCTCGGTATCATTGAACTGGATATCCGCCGAGGGGTGGCGTCCGATCAGCACCTCAGCGGCACCGAGCGGATAAATCTCTCCGGCGCAGGCGAGCATATACCCCCTGCCCTCCTTCGCCCATCTGCGGTCGCCTCTGCGGCGTTCTCTGCCTGCGGCAATCAGAATCACAAGGGCGCAGATATCGACGAATATCACAACGAATGCGGTCGCCGCTTCCCGAAAGAACGGGTACCGCTCAAATAACACAGTTAAATCCATGTCAGCACACCTTTCTATTATTATAGTAGTGGGTTTCGCGTTGTCCTAATGAGTATACCATAAACGCGCCCTGTTGTCAAGGTTTGCGGGCTGAAGCAGGGCGTATACAAATATAAAAGAGGAATCCGCTCCGCGGATGCTATTTTGAATGGGTGCCTCTATCGCAGGCACCCAAGCCCGCGGGCTCTTAATACGCAAAGGGGAGTTTCGTGCTCTGCGGAGCACGACGAGGGCGCTGCCCTCGACCCGCAAACTTTTGAAAAAGTTTGATCAAAACTTTTATATTGACATCGCCGGATATGAACCAATAAATCCGCGATTGTCCGCCCCTAAAACACCGGATGCTCTTGCTTTTTCGGTGCCGCTGTGCTATAATCAAGGCAGCAGACCATACAACTGCCGTCAGTCATACAACTAATATCGGAGGTGTTTCAACATGCAAGAAGTCACCGCAGAATTATTCAGCACCCTGCTCACATTGCTATTTATCGCCATTCCGCTCGGTATCTTTATCTGGTTTATCACAGCACTGGTTCTGTTTCTCAAAACCCCGAAGGACGCGCCGAAACGTCCGAAATACCGCACAAATCTCATCATTGCCTCGATATTCTTCGGCATACTCGCCGGACTGTTTCTGCTGCTCATCTGCCTGCTGATGTACGGCGTTGCACATATGTGAGGTGCCGCGATGAAAGACAAAACCTATCGCAGACTGCTTGCTGCAGTGATGATTCTCGGCGCAGTCAGCAGCGTGATTCTCGTGCTCGTGACAATCCATTTGTACCGCAGCTGCTCGATCATCACCTATATCGCGAACGGACGGTGACAGCATGAAAAAACTGACAAAACAGATTCTCAGCCTGACCGGTGCGGCGGCGCTCTTTGCCGCGTTCGATCTCGCTGTATACGGCACGGTGACACGCCGCTGCATCGACAGCACCAGCGCGGAGATGCAGGCGAAATCCGTCGAGGTCTCGGAATATCTGCCGTTTGACGCAGAGAGCAAAATCGCGGCTGCGGATTCTGCACTGAAACTTTCAGCGCATCCGCCCGTGATTGACGGCGCCGCCGGATTGTTTCCGGTCTACTCGGCGTTTGTCCGCGCGGTCTATCCGGAAGAAAGCGTGCATTATGACGGCGAAGCATTCACGCCGGAGAGCGCCATGCAGTACAGCAACACGCGCGGCGCCTACAAAGCGCTTGCAGATGGCACAGTCGATGTTGCGGTGCTGGTCAAGCCCTCGGAGGAACAGCTCGCCTATGCCAAAGCGCAGGGCGCAGACCTTGCATTCGTACCGCTCGGCTACGATGCCTTTGTGTTCTTCGTCAAGGAGAACAACCCTGTCGAGAGCCTGACATGCGAGCAGATACGTGATATTTACGCGGGCGCGATCCGGACATGGGATCAGGTCGGCGGCAGGCATCTGCTGATAGATGCCAAGCAGCGCAACCCCGGCAGCGGCAGTCAAAGCGCAATGGAATCATTCATGGGCGGCAGAGAGATGCACGCCAATCCGTTCGGATTTGCAGGCAGCGCGATCGGCTTTTCGTTCCGCTATTATGTCGCCGATCTCGTCGGAGTGCGCGGCATCCGGATGCTCTCGCTCGACGGCGTCTCCCCGACACCTGAGCACATCGCGGACGGCAGCTATCCGGTTGTCAGCACGTTCTATGCAGTTTACGATCAGAACAACACAAACCCTGAGCTGCCGGTGCTGCTCGAATGGATGCAATCCGAAGAAGCACAGAAAATCATCGCAGATACAGGATTTGTCCCAGTCAATCCGTCACAGTAACAATTGAGGTAATCATCATGGAAAAGCTCTTTATCGCAGGATGGATCGTCCTTGCCGCCGTCACCGTCTGGATCATCGTGGATTATATCCGGGCAGCGATCAAGCTGAAAAACACGCCCGATCGCGTCAAGGTGCGCCGCAGCGCAGCGTTCTCAGTGGTGTGGCTTGTCTGCTCCTGCTTCTGGATCGCAAATGCAGCCATTCAGATCAGCTCGGCAAAGAAAAAACTCGCAGATATCGACCGCGGCGTCTATGACGAGATCCGCCGCCCCGAAACACAGACCGTCGAGGAGCACCGTGCAATCCTGCGCAAATCGCCGCAGCATACAGTCAGCGGCTACCGGCTGATCTTTGCATTCTGGGCGATGTGTGCAGTCATGTATGCATCGAATCTGCTGATTTTCCGCTGGGCGTACATCACGCCTGAGTGGGTCATCTTTCAGGACGGCGTCCGCAGCGCTGAAATATACTCCTATCAGCTCACCGAAAACGAACTGCTGCTTTACGGCAGGGGCAATTCACCGCAGCGATTCAAAATCATCGAACGCGAGCCGCTCGAGCAGATGCTTTCAGCGCACTATAAGCCGCACGCATAATTGCACACACAAAATAAAGGAGACTCCCATGCCGGAGTCTCCCCTTATTTGTTATTCAATTTTTGACGGTATAGAAAGAATCTATATCAATGCCCGTGAGAGCATTTGTGCGGGAACCGCTTCACATTCTCGGCGAATGCGCTCCGGTGTTCCCAAGCTGACGGCGACCAGTCGTGCACCTGATCCCCGCCGCACGGAGTCAGATCACTTCCCATATCATCATTGGCGATTGCATCTTCTCAAACGGCAGATGTCCGACTCTTTTCAGCTGTGCGGATCCTTTTCGTGAATCTGCACGCCCGGAGTCTCCGCCGGCGACTGTACCCGCTGTACAATCTGAATATTACAACCTTCTTGCTTCATTGCGGCTGCGCACTGCTTTCGCACCGCTCCGTCGAGCGGCTGAATTCTGTGCCTGTTTCCATATCGGAACTGCATCCGCATGTCCGGCATATTATCATGCAGCAGCATGTGCAGCCGGAGGCAAGGAAGCTTTCATGTCACACAGAATTCATCGCGCGCGAGCCTTCGCCAATGAACGGGACATTTTCCATCGTATCCATTGGACTCACGCATCCTTTCCGAATCGGTATTTGCGGCCGGATCCGCGCTGACTTTCTCTTCATCAGCCGTTCACGAGCTCCGTTTCTTTTCCGGAGCGGAAACGCCGCATGATTCTTTTGAGACTGATACTCGTATAAGACCGGCAAACTCGGTTTGTACCTTTGCGTACACTTGGTAAAGCCATGAAAGCAGGATGCCGTTTCTTTTCCGGCATCTTCTGGTTTTGCTTTCGTCCGGAGATTTCGTTTGCCTTTCTTATGGTCTTATTATAGCACACTTCTCGTGATTTGTCAATAGTTTTCTGAAACTTTCTGTGAAATTTTCGTGAAATTTACAGTAAAAATATAGGGCTTGACATTTTCATCAAAATCGGTTACAATAAGAGTATGCGGACTGTTGTCTGCAAATCTCAAGCCCGGAGTCATTCCGGCGGAACGGAGCGAAATATGCAAGATCAGAATACACCAATGGAACAGGATGCAATGATGGACGGCGCCGATCTCTATACGCTCGTGGATGAGGAAGGCAATGAGAAGCTGTTTGAGCTGATTGACGTTCTCGAGGATAACGGTCAGGTCTATTTTGCCCTGATCCCCCACATTGAGAATCCGGCAGAGCTGCTCGAAGGCGAAGTTGAGCTCGTTGTGCTGAACGCCAAAACCGATGAAAACGGCAACGAAATCCTTGAGCCGATCGAGACAGACGAAGAATATGACCGCATCGCGGAAATTTTCCTCGATAGACTCAACGAGGAAGATGAAGATGAGGATTCTGAGTAAGTTTCACAACAATTTGAAATGATTTTTGTGAAATTTACCGGTTGATTTTTCACTGCCAATCTGATATACTAGTATTAACACAAAGCATTCTGCCTTGTGCGAGCAAGCCTGTTTTGATATAATCCAACACTTATATTCAGGGAATCACGTCTCTGCGTAAAGATTGCAGACCTCCCGCCTCGGCGGTTGCCAGGGAGCACGAGGTGCGCAGGCGGATACCCACCTGCTCAAAGCGGGTTTTATTGCACAGGCGACGGCAAGGCGGAGACTGTATGCACTGCGGACGGATCAGCACGATCCGTCCGCTTTTTTTGCAGAGATATGCAAAATCGCTTGCTTTTTTCAGAGAAATATGATAGAATAATAGTATAGCCATTATAATGGCAAAAATATAGATTGAGGAGGATTCTCAATGCCAGAACCTATGCAGCCGATTACCAATCCCGTTCTTGTGGATGCAATGGCAACCTTCAAGCTTGACCTTGCAAACCGTGAGAACGAAGACGTATTCAAAGAACACGAAAGAGCCTTTCTGCAGGCAGCCATCGAGGCAAGATACCTGCTGCCCGCACAGGTCGAGCAGCCTGCCGAGCCGCCGAAGGAGGGTGAACAGGTCCAGGCGCGCGTTGCGTTCCAGATCATGACAAACCCGAAGGGCGAAAAGTTCATGCCGGCTTTCACCGATGAGGTGGAGCTGAAAAAGAACCGTCAGCCCGGCGAGCGTTTTCAGGTCGCAGTGATGAGCTTCGATGACCTCTATCACTTCATCAAGAGCAATGAAGCGATCAACGGCGTTGTCATCAATCCGTTCGGCTCTGCGCTGTGTCTCGTCCGTCAGCAGATCGTTGCGATCGGCGACCACGGCAATCAGCCGGTGCTCTCTGCACCGCGCCCGAATCCGGATGCACAGCCCGTTCCCGCTGAGCCACAGCCGCAGCCGAACAATGCACTCGGCGCTGCGGAGAACACCCGCGAGCAGCAGCAGGATATGATCCGCGCTGCAATGGCACAGCTCGATGCGGACAAGGCAGCTGCCGAATCCAGCGACGCTGTTCCGGAAAAGGATCCTGTCACCGATGAACTGCTTGCCGCGCTCAAGGGCGTGCTCAAGAAACAGAAGCAGGTCAAAAAGGCTTACATCAAGGCGGAATCCGAGCAGGGCGAACGCTATCTGCTGGTTGCGCTGGAAGCTGACGAAAGCGCTGATCTCGAAAGCATCGGCAACACTGTCACAACCGAGTGCGCAGATTATTCCGATCTGCCGTTTGACTGTGTCGCAGCAAGCTCGATCCGTGCAAAGGAACTTGTCACAGAGGGCAAGCCCTTCTACGAGAAAAAGCGCTTCGGCATTTTCTGATCCGGATAATGCGGCTGTGTCTGCGGTATGAGGGTCCCGCAGGCACATGAAAGCCGTCTGATTCCCGTGCAGTACCGCACGGCAACCATTTTGAGAGGGGAGATTCCAATGAAGCACAAAGCATGGCTGTCAGCTTCGCTGGCGGCGCTCATCGCAATGACTGCAACCGCAGGTTTCCCCGGGAGCGAATCGCTCTCCGGCACCTACACTGCAGCCGCTGCCGATGACGGCAATGACGACTGGCTCCACGCCGTCGGCAGCCGTCTCTATGACATGAACGGCAATGAGGTCTGGCTGACCGGTGCAAACTGGTTCGGCATGAACTGCACCGAAAATGTGCCGCACGGTCTCTATGCAAGAGACGTCGATGACATGATCTCCGATATCGCGGATCACGGCATCAACATCATCCGTTTTCCGATCTCCACAGAGCTGCTGCTCTCCTGGATGGACGGCGAGCCGCTGCCGGTCAGCTCCGTGCAGGCAAGCTACAATCCGCCCAAGGATGAGGTCGGCGAGGACGGCACCGTCACACCGGCAGGCAAATACGGCGATATCAACCGTGACTTCGTCCTTGAGGACGGCAAAACACTCAAGGACAGCATGCAGATTTTCGATATCATCATGCAGAAGTGCAAGAAGTACGGCGTCAAGGCGCTGATCGATGTGCACAGCCCTGCATCCCACAACTCCGGCCATAACTACACGCTCTGGTATTATGAGCCGACGGCTGAGGACTGCGGCGGCATGGCGACCGGTCACTTCTCCAAAAAGCAGATCACATGGGATGACTGGAAGGATTCCATCACATGGCTTGCGAAGAAATATGCAAACGATGACACCATCCTCGCCTATGACCTCAAGAACGAGCCCCACGGCAAGCGCGGCTATGACGGCAGCTCCTGCCCGGCGGGCATCGCAAAGTGGGATAATTCCACCGACAAGAACAACTGGAAGTATTCCGCTGAGGAGTGCGCAAAGTCGATTCTCAAGGTCAATCCGCACGCACTGATCCTCGTCGAGGGCATTGAACAGTCCCCGATGATCGACAAGGGCGTCACATGGGATACGCCGGATAAGTTCAATCCGCAGCCCGGTGAGGAAAAATGGTACGGCGCATGGTGGGGCGGCAATCTCCGCGGCGTCAAGGACCTGCCTGTTCTGCCGGATTCCGGTCAGATCGTCTACTCGCCGCATGACTACGGTCCGTCTGTCTACGCACAGACATGGTTCGACAAGAACTTTACAACCGAAACCCTGCTCGATGACTACTGGCGCGAGACATGGGCATATATCAACGAGGACAACATCGCTCCCCTGCTGATCGGCGAATGGGGCGGCCATATGGACAAGGGCAAGAACCAGAAGTGGATGGAGCTGCTGCGCGATTACATGATCAACCACCACATCAACCACACATTCTGGTGCATCAACCCGAACTCCGGCGACACCGGCGGTCTGCTCGATACGCAGTTCGCAAGCTGGGATGCCGCAAAATACGCGCTCTTTGAGGAGTCGCTCTGGCAGACCAAGTCCGGCAAGTACATCGGTCTTGACCACCAGACCGCACTCGGCAAGAACGGTCTTTCGCTCAACGGCTTCTACAGCGGTCCTTCCAAGAGCGAGGGCTCGAACCTCGACGGCGGCAAGACCTCGAGCGGTCAGACCGTTCCGATCGACGAGCCCAAGCAGACCACGGCACCGGTTGTCACCACAACAGCCGCACCGGTCACGACCACCGCAAAGCCTGTCACCACGACAACTGCTCCGGTGACCACCACAACCAAACCCGTGACCACAACAACCGCACCGGCTGTCACCGGCAATACCAAGTGGGGCGATGTCAACGAGGACGGCAAAATCGACGTCTCCGATGCAGTTCTGCTCAGCCGCTTCATCGCGGAGGACAAGACCGCAAAGATCACCGCACAGGGTCAGAAGAACGGCAATGTCGCAGGCACGCCGAGTCTCACAGGCGATTCGACCATCAAGATTCTCCGCTACATCGCAAAGCTGATCACGGCAGAGGAGCTTGCACCTGCAAAAGCTGCTGCTAAGCAGCCGGATTATCTGCCGATCACGATCTCGCTTGATTCTGACGTAAAAAAAAACTGACTGATCCGATCACAAAGATCATCGTGCGCGGCGATTGCTACAAGTACGGCGCAAACTCCGGCAAAGTGTACAGCGAACAGGTCATCGCGTCCAGAGAATGCAAGGATGACACCGGCACTTTCACGCTGGACACCACGCTTGAGGACAAGCAGCCGGGCGATCCCCTGCTGACGATCAATGTTCCGATGAGCTATGAGGACGGCACCACGAGGGCGAAAGATTATTCGCTGTACGTTCTGCTCTTCACATCGGTAAACGATCAGGCGGGCAGAAAATACTACTGGTATAACGATGAAGATATCCGGAAAATTTCGATACAAATTGATCGTCTTGACCCGTTCGCAAGCATCGAAAACGTAAGGCTCTTGCAATTACGTGATCAGAATGGTTTTCCTGCAACTGCAACGCTTATGCTGGACTACAACCTGTATGACCATGATCCGGAAACCGGAAGAGTATACTACAATGACAGCATCACATACACATGGAATCCGGAGACCGGCAACATCAAGGTTGAGAGCAAAATCGCAGAGGATCAGGCAAAAGTTTTCGCGAAAGATGCATTTGAAGTAGAACGCAAATAACTGAAACAATGACGCAAAGCCCACCCCCGAATATCGTTTGAGGGTGGGCTTGCATACAAACGCACATACCTTTTATAATGGTACAAACGGTGCGGCGCGGAAACGGGTATCTGTGCCCCGCCGTTCATACACCGGAAACGGTAAATTTTATTGAGAGGGGAAATTTCCAATGAGAAACAAGCACCTGCTGTCACTCTGTCTGGCAGCACTCGTTGCCGCAACCGGCACCATCGGCTTTGCAGGCAGCAGCCTCAAGGCTCCGATGACCGTCACTGCGGCAGATGACACCAACGATGACTGGCTCCACTGCGAGGGCAGCCGCATCTATGACAAGGACGGCAATGAAGTCTGGCTGACCGGCGCAAACTGGTTCGGCTTCAACTGCTCCGAGAACTGCGCACACTACCTCTGGAGCGCAGATATCGACGATGTCCTGCAGCAAGTTGCTGACCGCGGCATCAACATCATCCGCTTCCCGATCGCGACCGAGCTGCTCGTCTCGTGGATGAACGGCAAGCCGAATCCGGTCAGCAGTGTCTCGGGCAACGCAGATCCGGCTTTCACGATCAATCCGGATTTCGTTGAGTCCGACGGCAAAACGCTCAAGAACAGCATGGAGATCTTCGACATCATCATGCAGAAGTGCAAAAAGTACGGCATCAAGGCGTTCATTGATATCCACAGCCCGCATACCGACAACTCCGGTCACAACTACAACCTGTGGTACGGCAAGGCAGGCGTCACAACGAAGGTCTGGATTGACACGCTCGTCTGGCTTGCGGATAAGTACAAGAATGACGATACCCTGCTCGCCTTCGACCTCAAGAACGAGCCGCACGGCAAAGGTCAGGAGGGCAAGGACGCTGCAAAGTGGGACGGCTCGACCGATGAAAACAATTGGGCATATGCCGCAACGCAGTGCGCAGACGCAATCCTCGATGTCAACCCGAACGCGCTGATCCTGATCGAAGGCGTTGAGCAGTCGCTCAGCGGCGCGCAGGAGGGCGACTACTGGGGCATCCCCGACAGACGCGACAACTCCCCGTATATCGGCGCATGGTGGGGCGGCAACTTCCGCGGCGCACGCGAGTATCCGATCAAGCCGAAGCACGGCACAAGCCAGATCGTCTACTCGCCGCATGACTACGGCCCGTCCGTCTACGCGCAGACATGGTTCGACAAGGACTTCACCGAGCAGACGCTCCTCGACGATTACTGGTACGATACATGGGCATATATCAATGCCGAGAACATCGCGCCGGAGCTGATCGGCGAGTGGGGCGGCCACATGGAGGGCGACAACCTCAAGTGGATGACGCTGCTGCGCAACTACATGATCAAGCACCACATCAACCACACATTCTGGTGCCTCAACACGAACTCCGGTGATACCGGCGGACTCTGGGACAGCCTCGGCTTCCAGCAGGGCACCGGCACCACGATCGCATGGAACGAGCCGAAGTACAAGCTCTTTGAAGAAGCGCTCTGGCAGACGCAGAAATCCGGCAAGTACATCGGTCTTGACCACCAGACCGCGCTCGGCAAGAACGGCATCTCGCTCGGCGAATTCTACTCCAGCTATGCAAATACCGAAGGCTCGAACCTCGACGGCGGCACCGTCGGCGGCAAGAAGGGCGGCTCGGTTGAGATCAACGATCCGCCGGCACAGGATACAACAAAGCCTGTGACCGACACAACCGCTCCGGTGACGATCACAACAACCACCGTCACCACAACCACCGCAGAGCCCACCGAGACCACGAAATCCGAGACCACCGCACCTGCCAGGCAAGCCAAATGGGGCGACGCCAATGAGGACGGTAAAGTGGATGTTTCCGACGCTGTGCTTGTCAGCCGGTTTATTGCTGAAGATAAAACGGCGAACATCACGGCGCAGGGACAGAAAAATTCCAACGTAGCCGGTACCCCGAGCATCACTTCGGCTTCGACAATCAAGATTCTCCGCTTCATCGCAAAGCTCATCACCGAGGAGGAGCTCGCCCCCGGCAAATGAGAAAGCGGAATCTCCGATGAATCAAACAAAGCCGCTCCAATCAGACAAATTGGAGCGGCTTTTATTATTCATAGTTCAGTTGCACGGGCTCGCGCGTTACACGCCGCTGCGAGCATTGAAATCAGCCATTGCCGCCGCCTTCTTCACCCATTGCAGGCGGCGTATCCGGAATTGTACTACTTTCCGGATCCTTCAAAGCAAATGCAAGTGCATAATCAGCGTTCCATGAACCTTTGCGCTGCTTGTAATCCTCAACCGTAATTGCAAGCGGATACGTTCCGGGATATCTTCCCTTGACAACGCCAACGCCAATGCAGCCGGATTCACGCAGACGGAATGAGATATCCTGAATCTGATTCACATCAGAAAAATAATCGCAAACCTTTGCAAAGAGAGTATTCAAGAGCGTATCATAATCAGTGGTAGGTCCGTCCGGCATCGCTGCACCCTTTTGTGCATAAATCGTCGCGCCTGTTGTGGTAATATCACGGTTTTCAAGCTGCTGGGGCGGAAGATCATAAGCCTCCATTTCCACCATCGCAACATTCAAAGCGTTATAAATCGAACGAGCTGCACTGTTTGCCGTTGAAATCTTTGAACGCCGAACATAGCCGAGCATCGCAGGCACAAGGATTGCAGCCAAGATACCGATGATCGCGATTACAACAACCAGTTCGATCAATGTAAAGCCTTTTCTTTTCATTCCAGTATCCTCTCAGTCAAAAACACCCATATCAATAAAAGATATTATGAATTGTCAATTTTATTTGTCATTGATGTCCTTATACAGCGAATGCCCCCAGTTTATTGGGGGCATTCGGATCATTCAATTATCAGTCAGTTTGACGTCTGATCAACTGATCAATCAGGTCTTAGCAGAACCAGTCTTCGGAGCGTTTATGAATGCATCAGTTGCAGTCTTCGGCGCTGTTTTCTTAGAAGCAGCATCCTTGTAAGCCTGAACGGTCCACTGATCCGGATATGCGCCCGGATACTTACCGGAGAGAACGCCGCAGCCATTGCAAGCACCCTCATCGCTCTCGGAAACATAAAAGTTGGAAACCTTAGCGATATCGGTGAAATAGCCATAAACAGCCTTTTCAAGGTCACTACCACCAGAGAACTTTGTGCCATCCATCTCCTTATTGCCCCAGCCAGTCGGAGCCTGATCAGTGGTATCGAGGTCAACCAGCGCAGTGTTGAATGCGTTGTAGATGGACTTCGCAGTGGTGTTAGCGGTGGTGATCTTGGACTTTCTCACGTAACCGAGCATTGCCGGAACGAGGATAGCTGCCAGAACGCCGATGATCGCGATAACAACGATCAGCTCAATCAGGGTAAAGCCTTTCTTTTTCATGATAAATAACCTCCTCAAGATTGTAAACATGTTGCAATCAGATGATTGCTTGATCCAGAGTAACATCCGGTGCGACGTCAACACCGTTTGCTGTTCTCTATGGTCTTAGTATAGCACATCCAAATGAAAATGTCAAGTCTTTTCCGCAATATTTCTGAATTGTGAACAAACTTTTACGAAACCCGATTTTTTGGCTAATTTTTTAGTTTCGTTCTCGGCGATTTGCACAATTTCGGTAACATCGGTGTAACATTCTCACTGAGGTCGCCGCAATCATTGAATATAAAAACAACTTCATCGCAATATTTGGTATCTCCGTGGATTTGAAAAGGGGTGCTTCCTTCCGCCTGGATTTGTGACAGCACAAAGCCGCCCAGAACAGCAATCGGAGCGGCTTTGTATGATTTACATATAGGATGGGTTACGGGGGCGAACCCCCATGATTACCACCGGAGAGGCTGCTATAATCAGCCGATTACGCCCTCGCGGGTGATAACAGACTGACCGCCCATTGCCGTGAGGTAACGGTAGAATTCGGTCTTGTCCTGGCACTTTTCGAGTGCGTCGATCTCGTTGACGGTGTTGTTCTTGACGAGGCGCGCGAGCTCCTGGTCAAGCGACATCATGCCGTGCGCTTTACCTGCCTGAATCGAGCTGAGGATCAGGTGAATCTTGCCCTCACGGATCATCGCGGAGACAGCGTCCGTGACGTTCAGAATCTCCATTGCCGCGATACGGCCTGTACCGTTCTTGAGCGGCAGCAGCGTCTGTGAGATAACGCCGACGAGAACGTTCGCGAGCTGTGCGCGAATCTGGTTCTGCTGGTGCTCCGGATACACGTCGATGATACGGTTGATCGTATCAGGCGCAGATGTGGTGTGAAGCGTGGAGAAAACAAGGTGACCGGTTTCAGCCGCGGTGATTGCAGCCTGAATGGTCTCGAAGTCACGCATCTCACCGACGAGGATGACGTCCGGGTCTTCACGAAGAGCCGCTCTCAATGCCATTGCGAAGCTCGGGACATCGGCGCCGACTTCACGCTGGTTGACCATGCAGCGCTTGTGCTCGTGGACATACTCGATCGGGTCCTCAATCGTGATAACGTGCGCGGACTTGTTGCAGTTGACATAGTCGATCATGCCGGCGAGGGTTGTGGACTTACCGGAACCTGTCGGACCGGTGATAAGCACAAGGCCACGCGGACGCATTGCGAATTCGGACATGATCGGCGGCATGAACAGATCATCCAGCGTCGGGATATCGTTACGCAGAAGACGAATTGCAACTGCGATGTGATCGCGCTGATAGAAGATGTTGCAGCGGTGACGGTAGCCTGCTCTTGTAACATAAGAGAAGTCAACGTCGATGCGCTGGGTTACCTTTTTACGCTGCTGCTCGTTGGTCATCTGCTCAACGATTTCAGCGATCATTTCGTCAGTCATTTCGGGATAGCTGCTCATTTTGCGGAGCTGACCGTGCAGACGGACAACCGGATTGATGCCGACGGTGAAGTGCAAGTCAGAGCAGCCGAGCGCACGGACATCGTCCAGAATCTTATTGATCGAAATAATGGGCATGGTAATTCCTCCGTTTCTTCCTGTTTAACAGATTAAACCGTGTATGTAACACGTACAAGCTCATCCATCGTGGTGACGCCCTGCTGAACCAGATCAGCGACGTTATCACGCAGCAGCTTGGTGCCGTTTGCACGCGCGGTGCGCTCGAGCTCATCGGAGCTTGCGCCGTTCGCGATCAGCGTGGAAATATCGCCCGAGCAGTGGATGATCTCGTGGATTGCTGTACGTCCGCGATAGCCGCCGCCGCACTCATTGCAGCCGACTGCATCGTAGATCGGGACAGAATGGTCAATGTGCATCAGCTCATTCTCTTCCGGCGTGGACATTCTCTGCTTTCTGCACTTCGGGCAGAGAACCTTAACGAGACGCTGCGCCACAACGCCGATCAGCGAGGATGCGACCATGTAAGACGGAATACCCATATCGACCAGACGAACGATTGTCGAAGCTGCGTCATTGGTGTGGAGGGTGGAAAGAACGAGGTGTCCGGTGATAGCGGCGCGGATACCGATTTCAGCGGTCTCGCCGTCACGCATCTCACCGATCATGATAACGTCAGGGTCCTGACGGAGAATGGAACGAAGTGCTGCCGGGAAGGTCATACCGGACTTGACATTGATCTGGCACTGGTTGATGCCGTCCATCTGCTTTTCAACCGGGTCCTCAACCGTAACGACGTTGACTTCC
>JAFWUX010000076.1 GCA_017523995.1 Oscillospiraceae bacterium
GCCGTCGCCGTTGCAGTCTGCGTTCAGCAATCCCTGTGCGCTGACCTTTGCCGTGGAATCCTCCGCGATCAGTCTGGCGAGCAGCACGGCATCGGAGACATCGCGGACCTTGTTGCAGTCCACATCGCCGCGCAGAATCTCAGCTGCGGGGGCTTCTGTTGCGGTTGTGACGGTGGTTTCGGTGACGGTGACGGTTGTCTCCGCTGTGGTGACAGTTGTCTCCGGTGCGGTTTCCGCCGCAGCCTCTTTGACGAATACGGTATAATTGACAACCGTGCCGCTCATGCCGTTTGTGCCGAGCGTGACCTCTGCGCCGTCCTCAAAGGTCTTTTTGTAGACGGAGAATGTGACATCGTTATCGGTTGCGGCGGTCATTGCGGTTTTCTCCCAGCCGGAGAGCCATGCCGGAACCGTTCCGTTCGCCTCGACGCGGTTATCAAGCAGAACGAAGGTGTCGATCTTTCCGCCGGCTTTGAACGATGCAAGCTCTGCATCGGTATTCTTCGAGCCGCAAGCGGATTCGATGACCTCGGCGCCCTTGAGCGCATCGGGGACGGTGATATAGGTGTAGTCTCTGTCGCCGAACACCTTGCTGCCGACTGCCGCACCCTGCTCTGCGAGGTTCCAGCCGGAAGCATTCGCGGTATCCTTGATCTGCAGATCCTTGACATACCTGCCGCTGATGACAACAGGCTCAGGCGGCGTGAAGGGTGCTGCGGAATTGTTCAGCTTGATATTCGGGCGTGCGGGGAGCGGTGCCTCAGAGCCGAGATAGTAGCTGACATGCGGCGGCTGATTGTAAGCGGACTGCTGGCAGCAGTTCTGTGCGCGGTACTGCATATCGTGCATGAGGGTTGTCAGGCGCACTTTGGTCTGCGCGGTGCTGCACCAGATGCGCAAATGCTTGTTGTCATTCGTGCGCAGGACAAGCTCCTCGCGCCAGTCGCCGAACAGATCAACGGTCATGCACGGCACGGATTTTGTGCTGTTGTTGGAGCTGCAGTCTGCCGCGGTGAGCAGCCGGTCGATCTTGTTGGCGGCAGTCATTTTGCTGATCTGCGTGCCGTCGAGGATTTCGCGCTCAAGGTCGCCGTCCCAGTAGATAAAGAAATTCTGTGCCGGTCTGGTTGTGCTGATGACCTTGCCTGCGGTATCATAGACATTGCCGTTTGCTGCGCCCCAGAATTCTGCGCCCTTGTTGCCTGCAAGGACGTTATCGGCTGCACAGCGTCCGGTATCCTTGGAATTGTCAACATGGAAAATGATCTTGCCGTTCTTTGCGTCGATCAGGGATTCGCCGTAGGGCTTATCCTCATGGCACTCCCAGAGTTCAAGACCTTCTCTTTCCGGAATGAAGTCGCCCAGATGCATCGCGTCGCCGTGCTTCTGACCGGTTGTCCAGAGCAGTTTGCCGTTGTCATCAATCGCGGAGGCGCCCATAAAGACCTCCTGCTTGCCGTCATTATCGGAATCCGCAACCATCAGATTGTGGTTGCCGCAGCCGTAGCCCGGCGTTTTGGTATCATTGCCGGTATCATAAACCCAGCGCTTGACGAGCTTTTTGTTCACAACATCGACTGCGGAAACGGTCAGTCTGGTGTAATAGCCTCTGCCGTAAACCGCGGAGGGATGCACGCCGTCGAGATAGGCAATGCCGCTGTTGAAGCGATCGACACGGTTGCCGTAATTATCGCCCCACTTGCTGACATCGCCGCGCGGAACAGGAAAGTCGATCGTATCCAGTGCTTCGCCGGTCTGACCGTCAAAGAGCGTCATGTATTCCGGACCGGAAAGGACATAGCCGTTTCCGTTGCGGTAATCCTTGGAGCCGTCGCCGATGACCTTGCCCTTGCCGTCCTTGGTGCCGTCGGCAGTTTTCGTGATGAGCTCCGCCTTGCCGTCGCAGTCAAAATCCGCAACGCACATCTGCGTGTAATGCTGACCCGCACGGATATTTTTGCCGAGATTGATGCGCCAGAGCGTCTTGCCCTCGAGCGTCACACAGTCAATGAACACATCATCGGTTTTGCCGCTCTTGGAGTTATCCTGCGAATTGCTCGGATCCCATTTCAGGAAAATCTCATACTGACCGTCGCCGTCCACATCGCCGACAACACAGTCATTCGGCGAATACTGCGTGCCGGGGCTGTTCAGCGGAATGTCAAAATAATTTGTGCCGGATTTGAATTTGCACTCCTGCGAGCCGGTCACGGCGCCGTTGACAACAGTATCCACGCGGTACTTCGAGTTTGCGGTGCCGCCGTTATCCTGATAGCTTGTCGCTTCGCCGGATTTGCTCGTGTAAATGAGCTGCTCGTCGCGGTAGAGCCGGAATTCGGCATCGTCCGCATCATCGGCGTTCCAGCGCCAGCTGACGAACATGCCGTTTCCGGATTTGACCGCATAGATGCCGCGGTCGAGATACTCCATGATCGCGGTACCGTTGCCGCCGACACCGTATGCAGCGGAAACTGACAGCGGCATGCCGGATGTAAGCCCTGCATTTGCAGCGAGCACGACTGAAAGTGCCGCTGCGGCCTTTTTCCTGAACTCCTTCATGTTATAATCCTCCCCAAAATCAATTATATTTTCCCGTCTTTTCCCATGCTGTCTTCTTTATCATAGCATTTTTATTCATGAAACTCAATGAATTATTCAATCACAAAAATGTATTATTCTCGCATCATCATTTCTGTAAACTGTTGACAATCGCGGTATTGCGCAGTATAATAGTAATATCGGACATAAAGCGACTTGATACAGATACGAATAATATCCTGCGGAAAATATACAAACCGCAGCGAAAAAAGGGGAGGAATCGCTTTGCTGATCTATGCACTCGGATGGCACTGGAAGCATCCGGCGGATTTTCAGATCATTCGTCCGGAGGGCGTCCACGGCATGCAGATCATTCTGATCCGTTCCAAAGCACGCATCTGCATCGGAGAGCAGTCCTATCAGGTCACGCCGAATACCGTGTTCATTACGGACAGCTGTGTGCCGCATTCTCTGTTCGGGGACGGCGAACAGTATGTGGATGACTGGATCCGGTTTGATCTTGAAACAGATGACATGGCATTCCTGAAAGAGCTCGGGATCGCATTCAATGTGCCGATCCCGCTGCATTCAGATATCGTTTCACAGCTGATCGCAGTCTGTGAACAGATCTTTCGGGCGAACAAGGCAGAGCGGGACGTCACGCTGCGGCATCTGCTCACCGCGATCTTTATGCAGATCAAGGCAGATTACAGCCCGACCGCAGCAAAATACAAAACACATTATGATCAGGAATTTGAGCTGATACGGCAGCAGATCTATGAGAATCCCTGCACGGACTGGAATGTCGCGCAGATTGCAAAGCAGCTGAACATGTCCGTCTCACATTTTCAGCGGCTCTATAAGCTGCGGTTCGGCGTTCCGTGCAGCAAGGATATTCTGACAAGCCGGATGGAATACGCAAAGCAGCTTTTGAACGAAACAGATCTTTCTGCGGTCGAGGTTGCGGCGAAGTGCGGCTATCATGATTATTCGCATTTTTCGCGCGTCTTTACAAAATACGCCTGCGTTCCGCCTACAAAATTCCGGCGGGAAAAATAACAGACCGTCGGGCAGCGTACACAGAATAAAACGCATCACAATCTTTGACAAAGAGGTGGATTTACATGATACAATGCCCGAAGTGCGGCGCGGAATATACGGTTCTGCCGGATGTCTGCGCGCAGTGCGGCATGCATATGGAACCGGATGCCGGAATCCCCGATCCCTTTACAGCGGCGATCCGACAGGAGCAGCGCTCCCGTGAACAGCAGCAGGAGCAGCGCGAAGCATTTTTGAAGCTGCGGCAGCAGAAAACCGGAAAAAAGCCGGCGGAAAAGCCGACGCCGAAGCAGGCGGAACCGGACAGGAATCCGGAAACGGAACCGCCGGAGCCCGGTCTGCCGGAATTTGAACTGCCGGAGCGTGAACCGGAAAAGCTGCCGGAACGCACCGCCCCGAAGCCGAAGAAAAAGAACAACAAGCCCCTGATTCTGCTGGTGATTGCGGCAGTCATCGGGTTGTTTGTCTACGCGGGATTCAGCCTGCGCGACGGCTTTGTCAATCAGAGGCACGCGGGCAGCAGCTATGCCTTCTACAGCAAGGATTCCGCGCTCTGGTTCTATCAGGAACAGAGCGGCGAAACGCTCAAGCTGACGGAATACGGACAGCCGAAAGGCGATCTGCCGCAGGATTATCTTGAAAAGCTGACGCAGGTCAGTGCGGACGGAAAACGCATCTGGTTCCCTTCCAATTTCAGTGACGATAATCTGTGCGAGATTGTCACCATGTCACTGGATGATCCGCAGAAAAAAGAGCAGGCAGCAGGCATCAGAATGTACCCCTCAGTGCAGCCCGCCGTCAAGGAGAGCCGACGCTTAAACACAGCCGCAGATTATGCATTCACCGATATGCTGCCACCCTATATCGCCGAGGGCGACACCGTTTTTTACATCAATCAGGGCGGCGCGCTCTGCCGCAAACGTGCAGGCACAGAGCCGGAGATCATCTCAGATAAAGTTGTGCGCTACTGGCATGCGGAAGGCAAAGAGGGCGTGTTCTATCTGGAGATGCCCGATGCGCCGGATCAGAATCATTCTCTGCCGGAGGAAGTACAGGTGAACCCGACGCGCTGGAGCTGCGTGGAATCCGTGAATACGCCGTGTCAGCTCGGCTACTGCGGCGTGAACGGCGCAGCAGAAATGCCGCTGCACCCCTTTGAGGAAATGCTGATCATGGCATGGAATGTCTCCCCTGCGGATTGCAGCCGTTACTTTCATTATGTCACCATTCCGACCGCCCCATCCGGCTCGCTCACAACACAGCTGTATCAGGCTGATCTCGTGTCGGGAATCAAAGAGCTGATCACAGGAGATTTCTCAGAGAATTCAACGCCCTCTTCGCCGATGGTAGTCAGCTGCTATCCGGACGGCAGCTTTTACTATGCACAGTACGCCACGCCGTCCAACGCCTCTGATCTGATGGTCAGCGTACACTTCTTTGACCGCAAACAGGACAAATCTTATCCGCTTCAGATATTCGGGCTCGAGGATTTCCTCAGCAATACGGATTTCTGCCGGACAGAGCCCTATTATGCGTATACCTATAACAGCGTTGCGATGCCGTATGTCTGTTATAAGGGACAGCAGATTTCCGTCCGGCTGCCGGAGGACGATACAATGTCTGCGCCGCGCGTGCCGCAGTTCGATACACAGTATCCGCTGCTGTATTTACATGAAAGAACGGCATTTACACTTTCTTATGAAAAAGCTGCTTCTTCCGGCGCATCCGGTCAGGCAGAAGCTGACGAATATCACGTTGAAATACCGAAGAATTCAAATGCTGTTTCCGTAAAACAGTCTCAGGTTCTCTATTATGCAATCGCGGACGCTGACAAAGCGCTGAATTTTCAAAAAATGCCGTATGAAAATCAGCAGGGGCAGTATTTCGCATTTCAGCCGTCCGGCGCAGAGCAGCCGCTGCTGTTCTGCCGCGAGCCGGAATCCGGCGAATTTGCAATGCCGAAAGGGCGCGACGGTCTGATTGCCGATGTGCTGCGCACAAAGGACAGTCTGTTCTGCTTCTCTGATCTGAACCGCGAGATCAAGGTCTATCAGGGCGGACAGCTTGTGAACATCACGGACAAAGACATGCAGCCCGACAAATGGCTGCCCGCCGGTACGAATACGGCATACGCAATCAGCATGGAAAACGCGCTTTCGCTCTGCTCGCCGGATGGCATCTATCCGGTGGACAGTGCAGATCAGCTTTACGCTGCCGGTATGCTGAACAGTGAACCCGAAAATCCAGAGGAGGATTCCGAATGATACAGGTCATCCGCGCAGAAACGCTTGCGCAGCGCGCCGGTGCGTATTATGTCCGCATTCAGGCGATGGCGCGCAAGTATCACATCACGCTGGAGCAGGAATTCGATGCGCACGATACACCCGATGCCGATTACATCGTGCTGCTCGAGGATGATTTTCCCGTTGCGACCTGCAGGCTCTATCCGGCGGACAGCGAGGTGATGATGCTCGGCAGAATCGTTGTGCTGCCCGAATACCGCGGCCGCGGGCTCGGGCGCCTTGCCGTTTGCGAGGCGGAAAAATGGGCGGCAGAGCGCGGATTCCGCAAGGCGGTTCTCGAAAGCCGCGAGGAAAAAATCGGTTTCTATGAAAAGCTCGGCTACACCGCCGATCACAGCCGCATCATCCGCGGCGAAACCTTCACCTGCGTGTATATGGAAAAAAGCATCGCGGAACAGTGAACCGCAATATAAATAATTGCAGTGTCTCCGACGGAGCCGGAACGGGACAAAGCCCATTCTGAATCCGTCGGAGGCACTTTATCTGCATCTAAGCAGTCGGGATTGTCAACGGATGCCTTTTCTCCTGCGGTTCAGCCGACTAACAATTTTGGAAAATAAAGTTTTAGGTGGATTATATTGATTACAAAAAGTATATCCCTGCAGCATATCAGCCGGATGATTTCAGCGTGAAGGTCTCCATCATGCCGTTTGTACGGGAATCGAAATAACAAAAAGCCGCTCAGTCTGCGCATTGCGCAAACCGGAGCGGCTTTCTCTTGTCTCTGCAATATAATGCTGCGTTCCCAGCGCGTGCATTTATGCAGAATGCCGGAACGCGCTTCGGATTTCTGTGCAGTTTCCGCTGTATTACACGAAAAAGAAAAATATTCGTTGCAATTTGCAAGATATACTTGACATTTTGCAATCTATGATGTATAATACAGGCAAGAGAGGAGGGGTTCCCCGATGAAAAACAAGAAAATGAAAATCGCACGCATGGAACACGATATGAATCAGGAGGCGCTTGCCAAAGCAGTCGGCGTCACGCGGCAGACGATCGGCATGATCGAATCCGGCAACTATAATCCGACGCTCAATCTCTGCATCGCAATCTGTGACGCGCTCGGCAAAACACTGAACGATCTGTTCTGGCTCCCGCCTGAGGAAAGAGGTGACAGCAATGAAAACACATAACAGCCTGTTTGCACGGACGCTCGACCGGCTCTCCGGCACGCATCCGAATGACGAACGTACCTCGCACATCAACGAGATGGGCTTTGCGCTCTGCGGACTGGTCTATATCCCGACAATTGCAATCCGCACCGTAAGGCTCCTGCACTCCGGTGACTTCCGGACAAACACATACGCGGATCCTTCCTGCCTTGCACCGCCGGTACTTGCCGTTATGGTGCTCATCATGCTGTGCATCACGCTGTGGCAGCGCCGGAAGGAAACACCGCTGCAGAACAAGACACAATGCCGGCTGCAGATCGCAGAGCTGCCCCGTGCAGCGGCGGCACTGCTTTCCGGCAAAAGTCCTGAGGATGAACGCACCGTGCTGGCATTCGAGCGCGGATTCGCGGTCTGCGGGCTGCTCGGGATTCTGTTTTACGCGGTTAATGTGCTGTTCCTCGTCTACAATCAGTACGGGATCGAGAGCCTGTGGCTGCTGTGTGCGGCACCGGTGCTGATCGCCTATGTCAAGCTGCGCAAGAACATCCTGACGCCGCCGCGCTTCGGGCATATCAAGCTGAATATGCAAAAGCTGCTGCTGCGTCTGCCGGTTTATCTGATCGCAGCACTCCCCTATCTTGCGTTCCGCTGCTATCTTCCCGCGCTCTTTGACTTCATCGGCAATCTTGGCGGTGACGAGGTTTACAGCAGCAATTTGGTCATCATGTTCTTCCAGCTCCTCCGCGAGGGGTTCATCTACTGGATTCACAATCCGCAGCGGATTGAGGGCAATGTTCTGCGTGATACGCTGCTGATCTATCTGCTGGTTGTGCTGATCAATGAAGTTCCGGTTTTCATCTACCGCAAACAGATGCAGAAAATGGATGCCGAGGAAAATGATCTGAGCTGACAAAAAGCGCATTGTCCCTGATGTGAGGACAATGCGCTTGTTTTTTATCCTATTATAATACAGGCTTCTGGACATTCTCATAGTTTGTGTAATACTGCATCGCAAGATCGTTGTTTCCGACCATCTGGAGCATGCCGCCGGTCTCCCAGCGCAAAATCTCGCTCGGCAGATAGATATCGTTTTCGATGTCGCAGGAGCAGTTGGAGATCACATGCACCTCGCTGCTGTGCTGCTCCATCGCAGATTTCATGAACACCGACTCAAACAGGAGCGCGCCCCATGCGATGTGGTAGCTGCTGCTGATCAGCGCAACCGAATTGACCTGCGGATACCGTTTGCGGAGAATATCGAAAGAGTTGCCTGCGTTCTCCGCGGTTGTATGTGATTTGTCCTCAACGATCAGGCGCTTCTGCTCCAAACCGTGCTCGAGCATCCAGTCGCCCATCAGACCGCCCTCAGTCACGGCAGGATTGTTCTTTGCCGTGCCGCCGCCGGTGCAGATGACATAGGCATTGGGATACTGCTTTGCGCAGGCAAGCGCGACGTTCAGTCTGCCGATGAGCTCATCCTGCATGGTGCCGTCATCATTCAGCTCAAAGCCGAGCACCGCAAGTGCGAGCGTGTCATCCTTCGGCAGATCGTCCGGCAGCTTGTCCACATTGACCGGCATCTGCTCGTTGGCATAATCCCAGTAATCCATGATGCCCGTCCAGAGCTTGCCCTTCTGGCTGTCCGAGGCACTCAGCTCTGTCAGCAGTTCGTGCACTTTGCCGTCCGCCTGATCGCCGTAGCAGCCGTGATATGTGATGATCTCCTCAATGATCTGCTGATCGGTGCGTTTCCCGACCGATGATGATGCCCCGCATCCGGTCAGGCTGCCCGCCAGAAGTACCGCGGCGAGAAACAATGCTGTTTTCTTCAAGTAAACCCTCTCCTTTATAGTCTGTAACAGATAAACCCTCAGCACTCCGGCATCATGCCGCAGCACTGAAGAAATGGAACCGCTCCGTATGAGATCTGATTTGCGTGATCTGAATTTATCTGAACGAGGAGTAAGGTGTATACATGTGTTTCAAGTTGTTCGGCTGATTGAAACGGAGATGCGCGCCGGTTCCGTACCGCTTTATTATACACGATTACTGTAAAAAATGCAAGTGTAAAAAATGCAGTAAAATTGAACTTTTCGGCTCTTTGCACGCAGAATGCCGGACAATAAAAAAGCGCAGCCCTTTCGACTGCGCTTTTTTTAGATTGAGATGGACCCGACCCGTGCAGTATCTTATCTGCGAATTCCGAATCTTTCAGAATGAGGTATCGCGTATCTGCGTACTTTTTGAGCGTTTGGCTGTTTGCGTTTAAGGCAGGCTGCGTTGTCAGAGAAAGCGCATTGTCCTCTTTTCAGGGCAATGCGCTTCATTATGTCTGTTACGGATTTATTTGGTATATATTTCCACGATGATCTTTTCAGCATTGGCTCCGGCCAGGTATACAGGGTTGATCTCCTTCTTTGCATATTGGAACGGTGTGTTGACCGTGCAGTCAATCAGATAATGCTCAAAGAAGTTTTCCCAGCTGAAATAATCTGAGCATTCTATATATTCAGCCGGATTATCCATGACTTCTTCAATGTGTTCAGCCTTAATCAAACCGGATTTCAGGATCAGCCACTCAAATGATTCCGGCAAACACAGTCGGATATTCATAAACGAACGCATTTTCATGATTCGGTCTATTTCCGATCCAAATGCCGCCCCGTCTGCAATCACAAAAACCTTCTTGTCTTCATGTTCTAACAGCCACTTGAAAATAGCTGAATTGGAGGCAGATGTGAAGCACTCAATGCTGCTCCCCTGAAAATAATGCTGATAGAACTGATATCCTGATCTGGAATCCTCAGTCAGCAATGTATCAAAATTCAGTTTGCTGCCTGCTTTCCCTCTATAGTATAAATGCTTCCCGCTTGATTTGAACATTCGCTTGAGGCTGTGATATTTTCCGCTTGCTTTGATCTCATATATTTCTTCAACGCTGTACGGCAGTTCATGCAGACTCTCCCGGTTGAATATTACATAATAATTATCCGTGCCTTTGATTATGCGTGCAAATTCCTTTGTTTTCAGATATTCAGCACCTTCATCAATAAAAACGATGCTGTCGCTGATGCTTTCGAGCTGATGCTGCCAGTCAAGATCAATCAAAGCAACACAAGGCTTGTCACACGAGATATTGACGCCGCTTGCATCATGCAGTCTGGTATAGTCTGCAATCATATCAAACAGCGTTGTCTTTCCGGTTCCACTGTCTCCTCGGACGATCGTGATATTTCTTTGCAGATCGAATTTGAATACAGCATCCCTGTTCTTTACTTCAATATGATGCGTTCCTCTCATAGCTGCCTCACACAAATTCTCCGGCTTCTGCAACGAGATCGCCCATGTTCTTTACGATCTTGCCGGTATTGAGAACCCTGATCTTAAATTCGCCCTTTCCAAAATCCATCAGATGCCGCAGATTGATAACCACTTTTCTCTCATCCGCTATTTTCAGGATCCACTCAGCACAGTTGTCCCCGCAAGTAGATGCGTTGAAAACCCTTGTCTTGTCATAGGCAATCAGCAGAAGTGTTTTCACTCCGCCGGACAGCTTTTTCGGACTCATATTGCCAAACACAGGGCTGGCGATTGTCTTTTCGTCAATTACCTCAGAATGATCAACGGATTGTATGATTTGTCTGGACAGCGGTTTGGTAATCCAGCTGTCTTTATAGGTGTTATTAAAAAACACATTGGTGTTATATATTGCATCCGGCATATCACCAAAAAACACATTCAGCATTTTGCATCACCTCTGTTATATTATTGGCATATTTCGTCAATGTATTCTGATATCATTATACACCATAACAGCCGAAAAAGCAAGCCGCACCGGTCACTTTTTGAACGCTCTCTGTGTCGGTGTGCGGAAGGCCTTACGTCCTCTCCGAAACAGCATGACCTCATCCCCAACGAACAACCGTATCAGCACAAATCGCTTGTATACGGTAATGCTGTGGATATAGGTCTGTAGTGGCGTTTGGAACGGCGGAGAGCCCTGCGGCGTGTTCTGATTACGCGGATACGTACTTTTCAGCGCAAAAGCTGGTTTGCGGTTAAGGGTGGTTACGAGTATAATTCTGAAAAAACGAAGCGCATTGTCCTTGCTAGGCAATGCGCTTTTCCTATTCATTTCAACCTCTGTTACCAAACGCGCCTCATTATCTCATCGTTTCATTGGGAGAGAGATAGGAAATAATAAGCAGACATATGGCTTACTTCTACACCTTCCGGTCACCGCCTATGAGCATATCGTATGTCACGCCGTACTTTTCAGCAATATCTTTTGCATAGGACGATCCCTCCGGCTGTGCAAGCGCCACTTTGAATGAACGCCTGCCGTTTTCCGTTCGCATGATCAGCGAGGCGGCTCCTGCACCGCTGCTTTCGCGGGTCAATTCTCTGGCATCCTCTCCCAGTTTGTGCATATGGGTATTGTAAATCGTCCGCACTGCTTTGGCCAGGAGCGCTTTGACGGAATCTCTTGCGATGTAGTAACCCTCCTCAAATGAGGTGGTGGAAAATGTCTCATTCAGCAGAACAAGGCTTTTACTTGTGGATTGAGTAAAAATCTCCTTGAAGCGCACGCACTCCTCTCCTAACCGGCCCAGATCCATTGTCTTGTCCTCGTCTGCCGGAAAATGCGTGTAGATGCAGTCGCAGGGAACATAGCGGAATTGCTCTGCCGGAACGAACAGTCCTCCCTGCGCCAGAACAAACAGCTGTCCGACAGCCTGCGTGATTGTTGTTTTTCCGCCGCGGTTTGCACCGGTGAGAATATAAACGGTATGCTCCTGATCGAACGCAAGGTCATTGGGCACGATCTCACTGACATTCTCCGTATTCAATGCAAGCTTCAGATTATAGAAGCCTTTTGCCGACATGGAAGTGACGTCCGCAGTTTCCGTCTGTGCTTCGCAGAATACACAGCCCTTTTCTATCAGGCCGCTGATAAACTCCGCACATCTTATGTAATAGATAAACTCCGGCACCAATCCGGAAACATTCACGATCGCCACATTTGCGTATTTGGTCAGTGTGTCCCGCAGCTTTCTCACAAGGGAGCTGAGCATTTTATTCACGACGGTATTGAGATAAAACGTGGAGTTTGCCGTTGCGTCATCCGCCATCGCATTCACGGTTGTTGAACCGACACCGACCGCAAGAGAAGACCGGACAGCAAGAAAGTCATCCCTGACAGCGTCAAGAATACCGCGCTTTTCCTCCCTGTCGATGACCTGATAGTGCATATCACCATCCCAGTCTGCGGTATCGCGGAGCTTATCCTTCGAAGTAATTGCATCGGCGAAATTGCTGACGATGCCCGATTTTTTGAACGGCTTTTTATTGACCGAGACCAGCCCGATGCTGACGGCTTCAAATCGCTCGTTGACATTGACGCCGAGGGTGACGCTCTGCACATCGGATGTATTCATTTTCAGCGCTGCGATGTCCTTCTTCATTTCGGCAAAGCAGGCATCGTCGTAAAGTCCGGTAATGTAATCGCGCAGTGCGGTCAGCCCTGCGGACTGAATCCGTGCATCGGAAAGACATTCCCGCATGGCTTCTACGGTTCTGATATAGTCATCCAGTTCATCAAGGCGGTGAAAGAGATGCCACAATCCGATCTCCTCATCGGAAGTTTTGTGCATAGTGGAAAAATCCTTCATGAACTGGATCTTATCAAACAGCTCCGTCATGGTCTTTCTCAGCTCCGGCAGATGCAGAATATCAGCGAAGATCTGCCGGCGGTATGCAGCGACATCCGCATCATCTGTGATCTGCGAAAGGATATTTTCGATCAGGCGGCGTTCCTTTGCGTCGCCTGAAACCGCCTCGCAAAACGATTCCAGCCCCAGATCATGCATTACATGATCCGGCAATCTGTGATATACGGGATTTGCTCTGGCAGGCTGTAAAAGGCTGAATCCCATACAATCACCCATCACACTTTGTTTAGAGGAATGCAGATATAGCTGACCGTTTCGGCAGGATTTTTCGCCGGCGGCAGATAGAACTCCAATGAATAATTACCGGCTAACGTATACCCCTGCAAAGCAGGCAGCCATTCTGACCAGATTTGTGTATTGACCTTCTGCATGCTGTCAGGCAAAGCACCTTCGCAGCGGAACAGCGCCCACAGTCCGCCGGGAATCTGATAGGTTTCGCAGCCCTGCGGGATATCCTCCCACGGCAGGTACAGGTCAGCGATCCAGTAGTCAAAAGTCTTTCCATCCATGTCCGTGCAAATGCCGAACATTCCTTTCAGGCCCTTCGTATCTGACATCCACTCGCCCCAGAAGCCCGGAACTTCCCTATAACTTGTTTCGGCACTGAACCGCTTTTTGATACCGACAACGGTAAACGGTGCCTTTTCCACAATTTTGTAATCCAGCATATTTCCGCCCTCCAATGTGATTTTGATATGCAGCGGTGCAAATGACCGCAGGTTCGCCCCGGATTCTCTTGCCTGCGCCGGGGTGATGCCGTGAAAGTGCCGGAAGGCTTTGGAAAAGCTGTCAGGCGAATCATAGCCGTACTTCAGGGCGATGTCGATCACCTTCCGGTCGGAGCAGGCAAGTTCCTGTGCTGCCAGCGTCATGCGGCGGGCCCGGATGTATTCTCCGACAGTCATACCGCACATCGCGCCGAAAATCCGCTGATAATAGAACGAAGAAAGCGCAGCCTTCTGTGCAATCCTCTCAATATCCAGCTCCTTCGTCAGATTTTGTTCCATATAATCAATGGAAGCCTGAAAGCCCTCGATCCAGTCTTTCATAACGGTCACCTCGTTCCGCTTGCATTTATTGTATCACATCAAGGCATGTTTGTCCCGACTTTTTCTGCACACTTTGTCGGGTGCAGAAAGCATCGCGCTGTCCAAGACCTTTCTGAATGCTCGTTTAATAGTCAGTGCAAGTTTTGGAATATCGATTATTCTTCCTTGTTCATGAGGATAACCTCACAGTTATAAACACTACACGACTCCCGGCCTTTCAATGATTGTATTTGCTATATGCTGATTCGGATAGAGCCGATAAGTATCATTTATAAAGGATAACGCAACAATTCACCCTATTCATATTATACAACATTGCCGCAAATAAAGCAATATATTCTATTATTATTTGAACGCTCTTTGTGTCGGGGTACGGAATGCCTTTCGTTTCCGGCGGAACAGTCTGATCTTGCCGTTGACAAACAACCGAATATCGACACGGCGCTTGTAGACGGTAATGCTGTGGATATAGGTCTGTAGTGCTGTTCGGAACGGCGGAGAGCCCTGCGGCGCGTTCTGCAGCGCCTCAGACGTGCTGCAGTGTGTCCGAACCAGATCAATGATGCAGCCTTCCAGACTGTCACTGTCGATTTCTTTGAAGTTGTCACATTCTGCCGCTTTTGTTCGGCAGACATAGTTGCGAAACGGTTCCTTGCCTTTCCGGTGACGGAGTGTTCCCTGCATGAGGGATCCGCAAATCCCACATCTGACTTTCCCGCTGAGCTGATGCATCGCTTTTGTTATGACCAACCTGCCGCTTTTGTTCATGCGCCTGTTTTGAGCTGCCACCCAAACATCTCTGCTTATGATTGCCGGAATGCCGCCTTCAATTCGAATAATTTCATCGGCAGGCTTGTCACGGCAGGGGCGCTTGTGATCGTAGCTCTTTGCCGCTCTTTTGTTGTAGATGTAGACTCCGGTATACTTCTCATTGCGGAGTATAGTTCTGACTGAACACACGGTAAACGGGTTTCCTGCTTTCGTCCAGTATCCGTCTTCATTGAGCAAAGCTGCAATGCACCTGCAGCTATAACCGGCAATGTACATTCCGAATATCATTGCAACAATTTTCGCTTCTTCCTCATTGATGACAAGATGTTTTGTCTCGTCAACGTTGTAGCCGAGTCCGGGACATCCGCCGTTGTGCAGAGCTTTGTAGGCGTTCTCCTTCATGCCCTTCATACTTTCTCTTGCAATATTGGCAACATAGAATTCGTTGATTGCTTCCAGCAGCCCTTCCAGAAGTATGGATTCCGGTGAATCATCAATGCGTTCCAGCACACTGCACAGCCGGACGCCGTTTCTGCGCAGCTTGTTCTTGTAGATGTTTGAATCATAACGGCTGCGTGCAAACCGGCTCAGCTGATGTACTAACACGATATCGAATTCGTGATTATCGGAATCTGCGATCATTTGCTGAAACTGCGGCCGCTTATCCGTTGATCCGCTGCACGCCCTGTCAAAGTAGCATTTTACGATTGTCCAGCCGTTATCTTCGCAGTATTTCTTCATCGCCCTTAGCTGTGCAGAAATGGATTCTTCCCGCTGCAAAGCAGTAGAATAACGCCCGTAGCACGCTACCCGAAGCATATTGTCTCCCATGCCTGATCCCCCTGTATTACATCTGATTGTTCATCATTATTTTATCAGGCTCTAGTACCTAACGCAAGATTTCAGGCTGAAGATTTGCAGAACGCACAAAGTGTGCTTGCATTACAGTGCAGTTCTCTACAGACAAAGAAAGCCGGATGCACCGATTTTGGGCACATCCGGCTCTTTGTTTGTGAGGGAAAGATTATTTTACCCTATATGTCTTGGTGACGCCCTTGTTCTCAGAACGGCAGATCCCGCTGTAACAACCGGCTTGGAACCTATTGCTGATAAATTTCCCTACGCGGCACTTATCGCCGCGGGAAAGACGCTCGTACAGTTCCGCATCAACACTACAGATAATTTCCTTAACTGTGCAGCTCTCGCCGGTTTTATCGACGGTTTCTGCCCAGTCTTCGAAGATCTCTACTGCTGCGTAGAAATCTTCGATGCAGCAGATCTTCCAGTTGAGCACAAAATGCTCATACTTGCGCTTCTTTTTCCGCCTTCTCATGGCCCTCACCTCCTTTCTCCTGTTCGGACAGCATCATTCTTCTGCCGATCAGATTATGCGGGAATTCCAGACTTTCATAGTCCATGATTGTCTGGAGTTCCTGATCCGCGAGCCAAACTTTGCCTGGTTCTGAGAAACTGATGCCGTCACTGCCGATGCCCAGCACCGCCAGCACATACATCTCGCGTTTCGGATCATATGAAAACCCTGTAATCAGAGCCTCGGTCTCCTTGCGACCGTTTTCAAAATAATAATACATTATTTTTCCTCCTTTAATAATTGAGGCAGTGGATCGCACTGCTATCAGCCGCCACACCCTCGTTAAAGATGATTGTAACAGCATCCTCATCAATGTCGATTCGTTCAATCATTGCATCTCTGAGTGCAAATGCCTCAGAGGTCTTTTGATTGCACATATAGGGCAATGACTGCTTTACCAGCTGATTGTAGGTGTCCTGACCGACTGATGATGCTTCCTGCTTCTTGGCTGCAAGCTGCGCTTTCAAGATGGCAAGCTCTGCCTCATTTTTTTCAATCTTGTTCAGAATGGTCTGCGTTGCACGTCCTGCCTCCAGATAACCGGTGAGGTTGTTCTGTGCTTTTTCCAGACCATTGATCTGGTTGGTCAGTGCATTGACCTCTTCGCTATGCTGGGCATTCTGCACTGACAGCTTTGTATTCATCACTGACAGAATTCTATTTGCATTCTCCGAATTGAACAAACACTGCTGCAATGCGGAGAATGTGAATTCGTTCAGATTTTTCATATTAATATTTTTAATCCTGCAATGGCAGGTAGGCTTATAGCTGTAGTAGTTTCTGCCCTTGCTCTTGCTTACATTGCCGGTGAAAGCTTTGCCGCACTTTGCACAGCGCAGCTTTCCGTTCAGCGGATAGTAGTGCTTACCGGCTCTGTGCTGATAACTGTTTTTGTTGTCTGCCATCTTCTCTTGTACTTTCTGAAAGTCTTCGTGAGAAATAATGGCAGGCATTCCGTCAGGAATTTGGATGTATTCACGTTTGGATTTACGGGAATTTCGCCTGCCCTCGGAATCCTTCGGGGCGCTTTTATCATATACATAAGTGCCCATGTACTTGGGATTCTTCAATATACCGTTCAGAGACGGCTTCGTAAAGTCTCTCCCTGCATTAGTTTTATAGCCTTGCTTCTTCAGATACTTTATGATGTAGTCATACCCCATATCCTGCAAATACAACTTGAAGATCTCTCTGACGATCGGCGCCTTCAGCTCATCGATCTCGTAAAAGCCCTCAGCATTGACCTTGTATCCGATCGGCGGTACACCGCCGAGATGGCGGGACTCCTTTGCAAGTGTCAGCATTGCGGAGCGCGTATTCTGTGACAGAGTGTTAGAGAAATCCTCGGCAACTGCAGCTCTGACGGTTGTGAGCAGTTTGCTGGTGTTGCCGAAGGTATCAATACCGTCATGTACAGCGATAAACCGGATGCCGTTCTTCTCAAACCAGTCTAGGTCTTGCAGCTGATTTTTTGCATTGCGATGAAGTCTGTCAATTGCCCTCACAATGACCGTCTTGGCCTGTACGGTGCCGTCAGCGAGATCCTTCAGCATCTGCTGATACTGTGGCCTGTTGGTGTTTCTGCCAGTCTTTGCGGTATCTATATAGCAATTCTCAATAACCATATTATGTTCAGCACAATATTTTTCAATGCACATCATCTGTGCGGAAACACTGTTGCCATCGTCCTGATTGTGACTGCTATAGCGAATACTTGCGACTACTTTTTCTGGCTCGTTCTCATTCTTCAATGTTACCTCTTCTTTCTTCCATAAAGATTGATATATCGGGCTTCAAAAGAGGAGTGGTGGTGATCTGCCGGAATGCACTTTCATGTTACTCCGCCTCCTTGGTCTGCTGCCGGAACAGGATATCAATTAGTACGTCGGCTGCATGGTCAATAATCTCTGCCTCAGCAGCCACATTTACATCGTTGGTGTATTTCACATTATCACAGTAAACGGGCTGCGCGGCCTGCAACTGCGTTCTCGAAGCCGTAATCGAGATTATCTGCTGTTTCATTTCCAAGCTCCTCTCCATCCTCTTCAAGCCAATCCTGGACCTCGGTGCTGACCGGTTTGTCTGGAATCAGGCCGAATGCGATCTCATTGACCTGCTGAACATCCAATTGATACGAATAGCAGGCCACACCGTCAATCACGAGCTTGGATTTGACACGATTTTTTGACTGCCTGATCAGCAAGCCATCTCGGTCTAGATATGTAATCGCACGCTTGATGTCGCTGATTCCGGCTTCTCGCAACAAGGTCTCAAAGAGCGTCTCGACGATTGCAATAGTTTGTATCGTACCGTTCCGGTCTGTGCTCCAGCGGATACCCTGTGCTTGCCGATATTTCGAGGAAATCAGCGCGAAAAGCTTTGTCACGACATTCCGTGCCGGGTCTGCATTTGCAGCGATCTGGTTATTAATCTCGAGGCAAATCTCATACATCTCTTCCACAGCGATCTTGACGCCGAGTTTGGCAAGGATATCCGCCGTAAGAAGAATTACTGCAAATTCTTGAATCAATCGATCTGTCAGACCGGATGGCTGCAGTCCCGGCAGTGATGCTAACTTCTTTTGAACCGTCTGATATTGATCAAATATGTTATCTTGATCTGCGCTCAGCAAATAGTCTGAAAGCATCTCGCCGATTACTCCGTGGTTGTCGGCGGCAAAAGACTTGATTGCATCGGCGTGTGCAGCGTTCCGCGTATATTTTGCGTTCTCAAGGTTAAGAATCCGAACTGCAAGCCCAAGGTTATCATTCTCGGCCAGATCTACGATGTGCGTTTCTGACGAAAAAAGCGCTGTGCACAACCACGTTTCGCGCTCCTTCAATTGACTCTGCTGGGTGAGCCGAAGCTTGTCGGCGCCCTGGGAAAAACTGTACACAAAATTCATCTTACTAACACCGCGGTTTTCTATCGTTGATTCATCGTAGCATACGGGCACACCGCAATGTCTGCTTAAAAGATGTACTAATGCATTCTGCGTTCCGAAGAAGCCGCTGCAAACCGCTTCGTCCTCGGGAGACGAATACATAGATGCCGCGAGCTGAAGCGCCGTGGTTTTGCCAGTACTGGAAGTACCGACCAGCGAGAGTCCGAACGAATTCAGCACCAGACTGCACATGATACGCAGGTATGCAAGTACGGTTGAACCGGCCGCAGTACAGAGCGCGAATTGCAGGTGGTAACAATCCTGAATCAGCATGTTCAGTTCTGCTATATATGCATCCTGTGAAGGCAGCGTCAACTTATACTGAAGTCGCGGAAACTCGGTATTGGCTCCATACCAAACGAGCTGGTCGTTGAGCCGGCGCCAGCCGAGAATCAGCTTGGCATCTTGCACTTCAAACTGTCCGAGTAGCCACTGGAGATGAAGAGCCAACGCTTCGTGCGCTCTGTCTACCTTGGAGACCGCGATTCCCTTGGCAAAAAATGACGGTACTATTCTTGCAGGCAGTAGCGACTCGAATGGAAAGCGCAGCACACGTTCTCCGGCGGCGATATCGGCAAAATAATTGCCGTCCCTATCGACCACGACAGCCTTGACCGTGAACTCGTCTGCAATCCATGTGGCAAATGCTTTATCATTTTCTGCTTTATAGACAGATATGTAGCCGGCGTCAGTATGGACAATCCGGTGCTCCGCTGCGGTATTGCCGGACCCGGTGACATACCTGCGAGCTTCATCATTCAGCCGCTCATATTCATCCGCTGTTATTCTCTTTGGTTTTTGTCTGTCCAGCTTGAAGCTGACAGGAACCACAATATCGATAATCATAGTAAAACTCTCCTTTCAAAAAAGGGGCTGCAGTCTCCGCGGCGCATGGGCCGCAGCCCGAACAATTAGCTCAAATTACTTTTTAATTCCTTTTTGTCTTCCGCAGACAATTGGTTCAGTGGGATTTGGCGAACAGCAGCTTCAAGAGTATAGAGGTCCCGTTCTGAAGCCTGCAGACCGCTTCTTTTCATTTTGGACCAAGCCTTAACAGCGCCGACCTTTCGCAGCTTTGAAACGGTGCAGATATTGACGCTGTCTAATTTACGTGCCAAACGCATGCTTATATTTGCATCCACTTTCAATTTGTTAATTCTATTCGCGGATTTCAGCTCAGTCTCCAATTGTTCAATCTTTTGGCCAACACATTCGTGATACAACTCTTCAGAATCTCCATAGCATGATGATTGCGGGAGCCACCCATCCAGCTTAAGAAAGCGAAAATGGGAGGCCAGATTGTCCGCGATCACTAGCTCAAGAAAAGCATCCGGGAAATATGTTTGAAGCGCAATCCCAATACATAATTCCATACGGGATGGAATCGAATTGCGCCTGGATACGTGAGGGATAATCACACAAAAGGACGGAGCCTCAAGCGCTTTCAAAAACGACCGTATATTATCGGGCCACAGAAAACCAGCCTCATCCGGAGATGCCGGCAGCGGCACAGTGGTGACTCCAACCGACTCTGAAAATATACCAAACGCAATCACGATTGCTTGGTTCACAGCGCAAATATTAAGGATATACGGTTTAGCCCATTCGGAAATCTGCTCTCTGCAACTGAAATCTGGGATTAACGGATCTTCAAGAGGCGTCCGCACAGAAATTCGGAAGTCGTCTTCGAAATGGTAAAAAAATGTACTCATAAAAAATTCCACCTTTCTATATTAAAAAATACCATAATTGTAGTGAAGGACTGCGTGAATAATACAGTATTCAATTTTCAAGGTGCCTAGGAATCACCGGCTCTCGATGATTCTAATACTATATACAATCATAGCAGCATTCCCCATTGTTTTTTAATGATGAAGATTGACAACCTACAGACAATGTGGTACAATATCTATGGATACTCCAATCTCTGAACTCTCATCGTATTTTCATCATAGAGTAATCTCAATAAAATTGCAACAAATACTCTGAGTACTCTGAGTAACCGTTTTACTAATCTCCAAATATGTAACATATCATGGTTTCGGAAACTGTATTATCATCCAATTACTTAAGGACAAAAATACAAGTTCACAGGAATCAATTATCTTATTTGCAATTGTACAATAAGAATTGGAGGAAAGAAAAATGGTGGAGAAAAATCTTGAAATTCCAAACAGCTCAGTACCTTTTACTGCAAATATTTTTTTCAGGTTGCTTGAAACAGTTATAAAAAACAGACGTCGCCCAAGTGATAACTATAAAGCAGATACCGGTAAGCTGACCGGAACACAGTTATTCTACGATTTAGATGTATTAACAAAATGTGGTGGCGAATCTGTAGGTGAATTCAAGCATCTGTACACAGGAAGTAAAATTGATCAAGCACAAAAAAACGCTGCGCACAAATTTAAAATTGGAAAGATAACGCAACGGAAAAGCAGTATATACTGTATTAACGACAGAGATATTGTTGATGTATTTGATAATCGTGTAAGGAACAATTATACAGCAGTCTATACGCAAGCGGTCACTTTGACCCGTATGTATTTCGGAAACGCTTGTTCGGATAAGAATGATGCATTGATTCAGAAAGTACTGTTTTTAATCCGGAACGATAGTAGCATCAAAGATGATCAAGCTTTCTTCATCTGCTCCGACGGCTCAGCCAAAACAAAAGCCGACCTCGTTGGCATAGATGCAATTGAATTTGAAGCATTTTTGCTTGGTATATGGCACTTCTTGATTGTATCTCAGAGACTGCAGTGTGGTCTGAAAGACAAAAACAAACTCCTTGAAAAGTTCGCCTATGAAGAACATAGCATCAATTTGGTCTTCAGTGATATAGAGATAACGCCAACGGCAAGATCCGGAGACTTAGATGCACAATACCAAACAGACAGCAGTAACAACAGCACAGCAAGCAATATAAGTAAAGGAAAATCAGTTGAGGAGACAAAGGATAATTACAGCACAGCAAACAACATAAGTGAAGTAAAACCAGAAGAGGAAACAGAGGATAATACCAGTACAGCAGATGATGTACAAGAAGAACAACTGAGAGAGGAAACAAAGGCAAATAACCGAAGAAGGCCCCCGAAACAAGTGGTAGAGCAGATATTGAGAATCATCCAAGGATCGGTAGATCCATTGGACATTCCTCATCGTATCAAAGTGAGAAACACCGAAGGCGAAGAGCATATACCTAGATACGATTGCACGGAAGAACTGGATGCTAATGACAAATATATCTTATCACACCTTGATTACCTAAACGACATGATGGATGACTTGTACAAGGACACACCACTGAAATGTGCCGCAATAATAGAAAGCGGAAAATTGCCAGATAATGTTATTACAGACGACAGAGATTTCTCTTCAATATTAGCAGATAATGAGATTACTTTGACCAGGAATGTGTTCTTTACTCTGCTGCTGGAAGCGGTTAAGACTGATAATCCAAAGCGGGGAAAAAATATAGAGGAGCGTCTGTTTCGTGATCTGATGAAACTGATCGGCATTGCCTGTCCCGAAGCTAAACCAGACCTGGAATACCTAACCTTTTTTGATGACAAGTTCAGATATCTGAAAGCCGCCTACTCTGCCGAAAGCCTTGATGATGAGAACCAGATAAAGGCTTTTGAGGATAAAATCAGTAATGACTATGATGCGGTTCTTGACAATATGATAAGAATTAGGAAGAAGTATTTTAATTCACAGAAACGGAACGAGATGTTGGTAGATGCATTGATCAAGTTCATTTGTTACGACGATAGTATTCCGAGTACTCACAAATTCGTGATCAGTGAATTCGGAAAGAGGCGATTGAAAAGGAAACTGTCCGAAAGCGATGAAATCGAAATTGATTTTGAACCTTTTGTTCTGGATGTCCTGCGCTATGTGTTTGCTTTGCGAAATACTAAGGATGCCGAAGGAGCGCAAACTTTTAGCACAGTTTTCTTGAAAAAATATCGTTTTTTAAAGAAAGACTGCGCGGTTTTTCGCGGATGCATAAAAAAAATAAACGAGCAAAGTGATCGGATTGTAACGCTCACACACCTTGAATAGACCTAAAAAGCTCCGGCAGCTGGTTATTCGGCTGCCGGAGCCTTTCTTCACTGCCTCAATACTCCGATGCCAGCAGCATCGTGCAGTGTTCACCGTCATCAATCACATAGACCTTTTCGGTGACGGCAGTATCAGCTGCTGCGAGGATATAGGTCATGTCAAATTCCGGTTGCTCGCTGCTGTGGTGGATGACCTGCAAGACGTTCTCCACGCTCAGCCGGAACACCTGCAAATAGTCTTTCGGCTGCGGCATCTGGTCAATCGCTTGCCACATGAACAGCTGTAATTCCGGCGGTATCTCAGCACTGACTCCTCTGGTCAGGTATCTGCCTTTGTTCTTCTCAAACATTTTTGCCCTCCTTGAATTTGGCATACAGGTCACCTCGCCGAATCTCTACGGTTTCCGTCAGATCATCGGTGATTCCGAAGCCGAGATTCAGTGTAGTCTCCATGCAGTACGGGTAGACGGTGATCCGAAGGATGAACTGCTGAATCAGTGAACGGTATTTCTCGCTGTTATGCGGGATGCTGTGGAAATCTTCAATAAGGTATTCGTAGTCTTCATAGTTCAGCGCATTATACTGATGCATACCGGTGAGCTCTGCAATCAGTGCATTTCTACGTGTCTCCAACGCCTCCGCACGTTCAATGATAGAGTCGGTTATAATACCCTTCTCGATTGCCGCAGTAATGTTTTCCAGCCCTTCTGTCAGCTCATCCAGTTCTGCCTTCATTGCGGTGTAGTTCTCATCGTACTCGTCATTGTACTGCATGATATAACGGTTCAGTGCAGCAATATGCTTTTTCATTGCACGCTTGTTGAACACTTTCTGTCCCAACAGTTCGATGATATAGGCATCAAGATAGTCCTTGTTCATTTCCTTGTTGCCGCATTGTGCGCGGTGTGTTTCACATCGGTACGCTGCAAACCGTGAATGACTTTTGCTGCTGTACCGCAGGTTTCCCTGATAGACTCTGCTGCAGATTCCGCAGATTACTTTTCCTGACACAAGATACAGTTCTTTGCTGTAGAAACTGCCGCTGCGGTCACGGTTATGCTGTCTGCGCTTTTGCACCTTTTCGTACAATTCATGACTGATAATTGCAGGGCAGGCCCCCGGAACTCTTATGATTTCTTCTTCCGGTTTCTTCTTCCCTTTGTAAGCAGGATTTTTCAGCTTGCGCGGTACTGCCTGATTATACACATACACTCCTGCATACTTTTCATTGGCGAGGATTGTTACGAGGCTTGTTTTCAGGAACGGTGTACCGCGCTTTGTTTTGTATCCGTTCTCATGCAGAAAATTCAATATGTCCGTGTATCCGTATCCGTTTGCGTACATTTCAAAAATTGCACGGATTGCCTCTGCTTCATGCTCGTTGATGACAAGATGGTTATTCTTGTCAAAATCAAATCCGACCGGCGGGCATCCTCCGGTTGACTTTCCCTGCAGCGCATTCTCGGTAAGTCCCTTTCTGGTCTCTCTGCTGAGATTTTTGCTGTAATACTCATTAAGGCCGTCCAGCAGACTTTCCATCAGGATGGACTCCGGACTGTTGTCATCAATGCGTTCCAGTACACTGCATAACCGAACCTGATTCTTTTTCAGCCGCTTTTTATAGATTGCGGAATCATACCTGTTTCTTGAAAACCTGTCCAGTTTATGCACAAGAACAATGTCAAATGTTCCCTTTTTCCCATCGGGATCAATTCGGATAATATCGCCCTCGTTGATGATGTAACTGATCGGCGCAGTATGAATGTTTGCCAGTTTCACCGCCGTATCCAGAATTGCTTTCGTGCTTGCATAGACAAACAGTCCGAGTTCCGGATAGCAGTACACTGTCAGCGGGTTATCACCTTTGACAAGGAAAATTGTGTTGTCATCCCGAAGAATTGTAAACACAAAGCTGCCGCGCACTGCTTCTGAAACAGCCTTGACGGATTCGTAATCAACGGTATCAAATGTCTCCAGAACCTGAACAGCTGTATAGCTATCAGTCTCGATTGGTGTCTGCGGCAAGCTATATTCCCGCTGCAACTCCGCTTCATTGTAAAGTACGCCGTTATGGGCAAAAGCGAATGAATGTGAAGCGGTTTTGCCCTCAAAGGGATGATTGTTGTAATTCTTCTTCTCGCTGCCCTGTGTTGTCATGCGGTTATGTCCGATGACTGCAATAGTGTTTTTGGGGAAATACAGATGAAGCTTGTGTGCAGGCTTTGCTTTTTTGAATGTGATGATCTCACCGCTTTTGATGTAGCTGATACCCGTAGCATCTGTACCTCTGCATTCAGCAGCAATAGACAGTTCCCGAATCAGTCTTAACAGTAAGCGGTGATGCACCTTGTTTCCGTAGTTCAAAAATCCGTAGATCGCACACATCTTACTCACCCCCGATCTTTGCAAAAGAATCCACTTCCGGACAGATTGCGAGTGATCTGCCGTTATCCCATTTCATGTGAATGTTACCGGCATCGTCTACTGCAATAACTGTTCCTGTTGTGCCGTCCGAAACCGGAGCATAGGGATCGTCCATGTGAATTAAACGAATCCGCATACCAGCGGGATAGTTCTCTTTCAGCCTTGCGACTCTCTCTGCGCTCATCATTGCTCTTCACCTTCTTCCTCTACAGGGTCATTGACATACAACCGGCGTTCTTTGAGATACTGAATCAATTCCGGTTCGGTGATTGTCTGCACGAAATCGCCCCAGGACTGCTGCCCGATTTCTTCCTCGGACATAAAAAGAGCCACATCGCAGATCTTGTTCACAAGCTGCAATGTGGCATAAAGGGTATTCAGTTTCAGTGTGCCGCGGAAGATGCGAAGCTCTATTGTCTGATACGGACAGAGATTGACAGCAGCATATCTGCCGAGGTTTCCTTTCTTTGCTTTATCCAGAATTTCTTTTCCGGATTTCTCCATGCCGTAGCGTGATGCCCAGCGATTGATATTGTGCGGGCTTCTACGGGAAAAGGTAAACAGCTCATTCCAGTGCGTTTCCACGAAGTACAGCAGCCGCTCGATGACCTTTTCTTGCTCTGCTTCGTTCTCCCCGAAAGCATCCCTGTTGACATGAATGTGCAGCCCGCAGGTTGAAGTCATGTGGGATTTGTAGCCGAGCCGGATTGCTTCGTTCAGCACATCTTCCCAGTACATCTGATGCCGATGGAAGTCCAGTGTCATCGGGTGTGTGACAATTTCAAAGCCATCATCAAGGCTGCCGTCCGATTTGATGTAAATATATTCGTCACGGGTATTGGCTTCCCCTTTGATTCTGCCTGCATTGTCGTCTTCTTTCCCGCCGCAGTCAATTTCCAGTTCAACGCCGAAATAACGGTTTCCTTCTCCGTAGAAAATAGGCTCCGGCTTGTAGGAATACTCTTCAATCTCCACATCCAGATTGTCATAGCAATGTGCGCAGTACGGCAGATCATTGCTCCACAAAACATCATTGTCATGCACCAGCCGTCCGCAGTTCTCACATCGGCGGTAATGGTCATCGAAGCAGCAGGAGCAAAGATTCATGTGCTCATCTGTAACTGCATCTTCCGCCCAGATCGTTTCACCGCAGTGGTCGCAGGTTGTGGTGTACTGCTCCGCACATTCATCACAGACTGCTTCTCCGTCCACCTCTACGGTTTCGTTCTCCTGCAGCTCACAGCCGCACATTGAACACACTCTGATTTCTTCATCCATAATAAGTCCCTCCAAAAACAAAAATTCCGATATGACTGGATGTGTCATATCGGAATAATAATACATATTCAGTTTTTGGAGTTGTTACGGGCATCTCATTTTCTCACTGCCTCACTACAAGAAGGAAAAAGATTGAAGCAAACAGATGCAGAATACGCGTTTATGGTATGTTACGGACCGCAAAACCAATACAAAATACAAATACAAGAATAGCAATCTATTATCATTCTTCATTGCCCGTCAGGGCTGACAGCGTGACGACCGTCAGGAAGGAACGGTGGCATTGCTCGATGCAATCGCCTGCACGGAGTGCCGCTGCCCGCGTAGGGTATTTATTTGTCTTGCAACTGAATTAAAACTAGGACATTCATCTCATTTTCTCATTATCTCAGAAAAAATACAATAGAGATTTATTGCTGTTTCTAATGGCTCTTGACCAGGCAATACGCTGCAAAAACGACTTTGGCGATAGCATTTATGGCAGCAGGTATATGCTGGTACTGTAATTACTTCGTTAAAATAGATTCGATGTAATCACTTCTACTACCATCCCAAAGGCATTTGATGCATTTTCCATCTACGAAAAAATGCTTGCAATTATCATAGCCATATAGTATGTGCGCACATTCAGGACATAGGCTTTTCATTTTTGATTTCGATTTCAGAAAAATGCTGCGACATTCATCACAAATACCAATCGCTTCATTATCCATATAATCACCTCGCTATTTTGACGCAACCGAGAAAGCCCAATATTTTTTTATTACCAGAATTATACCACACGCAGGCGAAAAAAGTCAATCAGCGGCGGGGATTCACCGAGTGAAAGTAAGCGTCAAGTATTTCGCGACTTGTATTCAATCAGGCTCACCTCGCGGTGAGCCTGATGCTTTACTATGGGACGTTGATTATTTGACGCATACTTTGAGGCTAATGACATTAACCTCGTAAAGGTATGCGATGTCTTTA
>JAFWUX010000077.1 GCA_017523995.1 Oscillospiraceae bacterium
AAGATATCTGCTTGTCTTTTTGCCATGATACTGCGTTAGAAATCCTTGCCTTGCGTCAGCAAGGCTGCGGCTTTCTGCCTTGTCTCATGACAAAAATCCTGCGCATCTATTCTTCAAGATTTAATTGGTACATCAATATTTGCAACCCGACTGTGTTTCACGGAGTGGCTGATGCAGGGCGTTAACAAATAAAAAATCGGAGGCTCCATACCCGCGAGCGCTTGATTTGCCAATGATATCCTGAAAAACAGGCAGATCGCTTCAGGAGATCATTCGTACATCAATACAATGGCGGATTACAGTCTTGCGGAATCAAGGGCGGCGCGAACGGCTGCCATGATGGCGTTTGAGCTGCAGGTCGCGCCGGAACAGGCATCCACTTCGGTGGACTGCGTATTGAGGATTGCGGGGAACACGATGTTCTTCGCATCAATGAAATAGAGTTCGTCGCTTTCCGCCGTTGAGCCTGTGATATCCGTGATGCGGTCATCCTGAATGGTCACCTGCACCGTGATATCGCCGTCATAGCCAAAGGCTGTTCCGGTGAATGTGCCGTCCTGATAGATGCGCTGCGGTGCAGCTTCTTCGGGCGCGGCGGGTGCTTCGGGCGTATTCGGGGTTTCAGGTGTATCGGGTGTTTCCGCGGGCTGTTCGGATTTTTCCGCACGCTCCGCAGAAGACTCCTCCGCAGAGGATTCCTCCGCCGCCTGAGATTCATCCGTCACGGCAGTGGTTGTGGTTTCATCCGATTCTGAATCCTCGCCGGATACCGTTGTTTTCTCTGTCGCTTTCTTCGCTGATTCAGCTGCATCGGTCTGTGTGGATTCCGTCTCCGCCGCATCCGTGGTCTCCGCTGAGGATGCATCCTGCTGCGACTCCTCGCTGACCTCCGCCGCCATTGTCTGACGGGTTTCGGGTGCTTTGGCGGTATGCGCCGCGAATCCGAGACCGGTAAAGATCACGGCAAATGCCGCGACTGCCGTCAGATTGAGCGCGAAGTGCTTTTCCGGCTTCTTCGCCGTCAGATACCACTTGCGCAGTCTGCAGACGGCATAACCGATGAACACTGCGCCGTAAACCAGCAGCGAAAAGAATGCGCCGTCTCTGCCCGCCTTTGCCTTCCGGAAGTTCAGCAGCAGGACATGCGCCGGAATGAGCGCGTAAAACAGATACGCGAACCGCTGAATCGCCTTCCACTTTGTCGCCTTCATCTTTCTGCGGATCTTCTGCACGGAAAGCACCGTCAGCGGCAGCATGATGACCATGAGCAGAATGCAGACGGTCAGGTTCGCGGCATCCGCATGCTTCAGCCAGCGCGGAAAGAACGAAATGCCGTAGCCGACGGCGTGTCCGAGTGTCAGGATTGCAGAAAAGATTGAAAGCCGGCCGCGCTGCGGCATGAGCTTTTTCATCAGCGGTGAGGAATTCGGCAGTGCGCCGGTCCACATGACAACCGCCCAGCAGGCGGCAGCGAGCGTACCCTTGGTAAGCTGTGCAAAGACATAGTCATTCAGCCACGCAGGAATTCCCGCCGGATGCAGATTGACAAGGCACACCGCCCCGATGCTCAGAACTGCCGCTGCAATGTAAAACGGTGCCGGATGCTTCCGCAGCGCGCCGCCGCAAAGAAGCGCAAAGCAGACGGCAATTCCGAGTGAAATCAGGAACAGCATAAATTATTCTCCGCGCTTCTTGCGTCCGAGCACGGCTGCAGCAGACGCGGCTGCGAGCAGTGCGGCAGCAGCGCCGACGCCTGCATCACCGGTCTTCGGCGAGGAGGTCGAGCTGCTCGAGGAGGAAGAAGAGGAGGACTTTGCGGTTGTGGTGACAGCCGCAGCAGCCTTTGTTGTGGTGGCAGCAGCCTGTGCAGTTGTCGCGGCGGCAGCAGTTGTTGCAGCAGCAGCGGTTGTCTCGGCAGCCTGTGCGCTGATTGTGATATCGAGCGTCTTGGTGTAGCCGGTTGCGGCAACAGCGATCTGATAATTGCCGTTTTCGCCGTCTGCAAAGACCTTGCCGTTTCTGCTCTCCGCAGCAAAGTCGATTGCGCCGTCCTCGGTGATGACCTTGACTGCGCCTCTGCCGGATGCGTTCAGCTTGGTCTCGCCGACCGTGACGGATGCAAGATTCTTCATGAAGTTTGCAGCCTCGGCATCGGTTGCATCGTCAGCCTTGACGATCTTGCCGTCTGCATATTTGACAGGCAGCTTGTCGGTTGTCAGTGTATAGGTCGCGTTCAGGTCTGCATACTTGCCCTTGCCGTCAGAAAGCTTGACGGAGTAGCTGCCCGGCATTGCGTCGGTGTAGCTGATCTCACCGTTTGCGACGGTAAAGCCCTCACCTGCGGTATACTGCTTATCGTAATCCGCCGGAATGCCCTCCTCGGTGATCGCGGTCTTGTCGGTGCCGGCAGCGCTGTCCGCCGCCTTGACGGAGCCTGCGAACTTCACGGGGATATAGGTGTTTGTATCAACGGTGACATAGCCCGCCTTCGTGATCAGCACGATCTGATTGACGGTGCTGCCCATCAGTCCGGTATATGCAGCGTAATCGAGCTTGTTGCCGTGCGGCTCCTCGGTCTTGATGCCGGAGGACCATGCGATCTCACCGCGCCAGATGTTCTGCTCGTGGCGCATTGCGTAGCCCTTGCCGTCGGTGGTCTTGAGGATTGCGCCGCGGTACTTGGTGTCAAAGCCTTCCGGCTGATCTGCGAGGTCGATCAGGTAGTCGCCCCACGGGGTCTCGGTCGAAAGCTTTACGGCTGCGCTGACCTTCTCCGGTGATGCATCCTGCACAGCGGAGAACTTTGCCTTGCCGTCTGCGACGGTAACCGTCTTATATGCTTCCGGAGCGGCATCGAGCTTTGTGAAGCCGTAGTTATTGGTACCGAGCGCATCGAGATCCGCCTGCGAGATTGCAACCGGATAGGTCACGCCGAGGATTGTGTCATCGCCGTTGTTGTAGGAGCCTTCAAACAGCTCGCCCTCGCCGTTCTTGAGTGCCTTCGCCTTGGTCGCGGAGGTGACGGCATCAACCTCGCCTGCACTCTCGCCGAGCTCAGCGGCATAGAAATCGGTGTAGGGGATGTTCATGGTGCCGTAGACCATGCTATCCTCTGCTGCGGCAGAAAGCGGCATCGCAGAGAGTGTGACCGCGGCTGCAGCGGCTGCTGTCAGAAACTGGATTCTTTTCATAAAACTTCTCCTTTGGTTCATTCGGTTTGCGCCGCTAGGCAGCGCAGTTTGCGGATGCGATCAGGTGTTTTGAATAAGTTAGTCAGACCTAACCGCCAGCCAAAAGAAAACCGGACTGTCTATCCGGATTCAATTAGCCGTAACTAACCCGTTGCATATTATACCATTTTAATCGGCATTTGTCAAGCGAAAAAATCAAAAAGGAAAACCTTATGCAAACCGCACAAGGATTTGTGTTAGCAGATGCTAATTCCGGTTCGTTTCGCCGAATTTCCCCGTGTGCTGCATTTTCGTCTTGACAAATTCTAAGTAAAGTGCTAGAATTAGAAAGGGTTAGAAAACTCTAACCTGATTTTTAGGCATGCAATTAGCAAAAGCTAACGGCGATGGAAAGGAAGATCGGAAATGTTACCACTCAGCCTTGCAGATGCAAATGTCGAGCATACAATCCGCAAGATCGGCGGAAATCCGGAGCTCAAGCTCCATCTCGAAAACCTCGGCTTCACGGTCGGCGGCACTGTCACGCTGATCAACACGCTCGGCGAAAATGTGATTGTCAAGGTCAAGGAATCCCGCATTGCAATCGGCGCGGATATGGCGCGCAAGATTATGGTATAACGGACAATTTGTCCGCTGCATATCTCATTATAACGGAGGAAGAAAAATGAAAACGCTGAGAGATATCCCGATCGGCGAGACGGCAAAGGTTGTCAAGCTGCACGGTCAGGGCGCAATCAAGCGCCGCATCATGGATATGGGCATTACGCGCGGCGTTGAGATCTACGTCCGCAAGGTCGCACCGCTCGGAGATCCGATTGAGATCAAGGTGCGCGGTTATGAGCTTTCGCTCCGCAAGGCGGATGCCGAGCTCGTAGAAGTCGAATAAGCCTGAAAAAAAATCAGGCTGCAGAAACCCCTGAGATTATATTATTACGGCAGTTAGCATAAACTAACTGCCGGGAAGGAAGTATTCATTATGGATCTCCGCATTGCCCTCGCAGGCAACCCGAACGCCGGTAAAACAACGCTGTTCAATGCGCTGACAGGCTCCAACCAGTTCGTCGGAAACTGGCCGGGCGTTACCGTTGAGAAAAAGGAAGGCAAGCTCAAAAAGCATGACGGCGTGATCGTCACGGACCTTCCGGGCATCTACTCGCTCTCCCCGTACACGCTGGAGGAGGTTGTCGCCCGTAACTACCTGATCGGTGAGCGGCCGGACGCAATCCTCAACATCATTGACGGTACGAATCTGGAGCGCAACCTCTATCTGACCACGCAGCTCGTCGAGCTCGGCATTCCGGTCGTCATCGCAATCAACATGATGGACATTGTCGAGAAGAACGGCGACAAGCTCGATACCAAGGAGCTCTCCCGTCAGCTCGGATGTCAGATCGTTGAGATCTCCGCGCTCAAGAGCAAGGGCATCGAGCAGGCAGCAGAGGCAGCGATCAAGGCTGCAAAGGAAACAAAGACCATCCCGCAGCACACCTTCTCCGGACCGGTCGAGCATGCAATCGCACACATCGAAGAAGCAGCCGTCCACGATCTGCCGGAGGAACAGCAGCGCTGGTATGCAATCAAGATTTTTGAGCGCGATGACAAGGTGCTCGAAAAGCTGAACATCCCCGAAGATACGCTCAGTCACATTGAAAAGGATATCGCCGCTGCGGAAGCAGAGCTCGATGATGACGCAGAGAGCATCATCACGAACGAGCGCTATGTCTACATCGCCTCGATCATCAAGGCATGTTATAAAAAGCACGATGCCGGCAAGCTCTCGAACTCCGATAAGATCGACAAGGTTGTCACAAACCGGATTCTCGGTCTGCCGATCTTCGCGCTGATCATGTTCCTTGTCTACCTGATCGCGATGAAGGGACCGGGCGCATGGGCGACCGACTGGACAAATGACAATCTGTTCGGCGACGGTTTCCACCTGTTCGGCATGGGCGCCTCTGAATATGAGGAAAAGGCAGGCGAATATGAGGATGCTGTAAACGCTGTCAGCGCCTACTATGAGCTTGACACTGAGGCTGAGGACTTCAGCGAGGAGACCGTCCTTGCAGAGATGAAGGCGGTTTCCGGCGAGGAATCCGCAGTCATCGAACTCGAGGATGAGGAAACCCTCGAGACCATCGAAAAGACCGTTTACTTTGACTCCGTTCCGGATGATGCGGACGAGGAAGAAGTTGTCGGCGTCTCCTATCAGGATGCAGTCGCATACTTTGAAAAGAACGGCTTTGAGGAGCCGGATCCCGCATCGTTCGGCACATGGGTTCCGGGCATTCCGGTTCTCGTGGAAAATCTGCTGGATAAGGCGGGCGCAGCCGACTGGCTGAAGGGTCTGATCCTTGACGGTATCGTCGCCGGTGTCGGCGCGGTTCTCGGCTTTGTGCCGCAGATGCTCGTGCTGTTCCTGCTGCTCGCATTCCTTGAGGCATGCGGCTACATGGCACGTATCGCGTTCGTTCTCGACCGTGTCTTCCGCAAGTTCGGTCTTTCCGGCAAATCGTTCATCCCGATGCTCGTCGGCACGGGCTGCGGCGTTCCGGGCATCATGGCGAGCCGTACCATTGAAAATGAGCGCGACCGCCGCATGACCATCATCACAACAACCTTTATCCCCTGCGGCGCAAAGGTGCCGTTCATCGCAATGATCGCAGGTGCGATCTTCGGCGGTTCCCCGTGGATTGCAGTTTCCGCATATTTCATCGGCATGGCGGCAATCATCATTTCCGGCATCATGCTGAAAAAGACCAAGCCGTTCGCAGGCGAGCCTGCACCGTTCGTCATGGAGCTGCCGGCATACCATATGCCGACACTGAGCAATGTGCTCCGCTCGATGTGGGAGCGCGGCTGGTCCTTCATCAAGAAGGCAGGCACAATCATCCTGCTCTCGACCATCATCGTCTGGTTTGCATCCTACTTCGGCTTCACGGACGAAGGCTTCCGCATGCTTGAGGAGGATGAGCTGGATCTCTCGATTCTCGCAAAGATCGGCAGCCTGATCGCATGGATCTTTGCACCGCTCGGCTGGGGCAACTGGCAGGCTGCTGTTGCATCCATCACCGGTCTGGTTGCAAAGGAGAACATCGTCGGCACAATGGGCATCCTCTACGGCGGCGGCGACAGCACCGCCTGGCAGGCGCTCGGTGCTGCATTCACCGGCATCACCGGCTTCTCCTTCCTCGTGTTCAACCTGCTCTGCGCACCCTGCTTCGCTGCAATCGGTGCAATCAAGCGTGAGATGAACAACGCAAAGTGGACCTGGTTCGCAATTCTGTATCAGTGCAGCTTTGCTTATGCGATCGCCCTGATGATCAACCAGTTCGGCGGTCTGTTCACCGGCAAGGTCAACCCGATCGGTCTGATCTTTGCTGTTGCAGTGCTCGGCGTGATGATCTACATGCTGTTCATCAAGAAGTATCAGGAAGCCGCCACACTGACCGAAAAGCTGAAGTCCTGAGGACTGAAAAAGGAGCTGATTGGAATGCTCACATGGATCTCTGAAAACCTCGGTACAATCGTGATTACCATTGTACTGATCGCGATCGTTGCGGCGATCATCGCCTCAATGGTCAAGGATAAAAAGCAGGGCAAATCCTCCTGCGGCAATAATTGCAGCCATTGTGCGCTCAGCGGTTCCTGTCACAAGCATTGAAGCGGGCGGGGGATGTACGGCGGTACATCTCCCGTTCTCTTTCAGGAGGAATCCCATGGTACCAACCGAAAAACTGACTTCCGCCAATATCCGTTATCTCCTGACGATGAAAGCCTTTGCGGATGAGGAAAAAATGATCCGCGGCGCATATCTCGCAGCCTGCCTGCATTACAAAAAATCGAGCGTGCATTCCATGCTGGAGACGTTTCTCTCGCTGGGGCTGATCGAAAAGGCAGCAGGCGGCATCGTCCACCTGACGGAGAAGGGCACAGACACCGCATCGCGTTACCAGACCTACTACAACAAGCTGGATTCCGTCATCCGGAGCTGTTTTCCGGATCTTGAGGAACGGGAGAGCGCAATCCTCGCACTGCTCGCAGAGATTCCGGCGCCGGAGCTCGAAAAATTCAGCGCCGGCAAAAGTGAGGCTCTGCGCACCTGTCTTTCTCGCGAAGGACAAACCGCATAACCCGATAACCCCCTCTCAAGTACCGGGGAACGCAGCAGCGGCGGCTGCCTGCACCCCGGATTTTGCAGGGGTATGAGTTAGCATATGCTACCTATCGAGATGCACCAATTACTTTACGCCCCGAAGCATCCTGCAGGCAGGATGTGTCCGGATATATTCACCACAAACCGTATCTTTTTTCCAATACGACAAACCATAACAAAGGAGGAATCTATGAGCGTCGTAATCGTTGGCGGCAACGACCGCATGGCAACCAGATATCAGGATATCTGCAAACAATTCAATTTCAAATCCAAGGTTTTCACCCAGATGCCGACAGATTTTGAAAACAAGATCGGCTTCCCTGATCTGATGGTCGTGTTCACAAGCACCTGCTCGCACAAGATGCTGGCAGGCGTCAAGAACCGTTCCGAGAAGCACGGGATTCCGGTCAAACATGTACACAGCGCAAGCGTAAGCGCGCTGAAAAAGCTGCTGTCACAATACGATGACGTTTGATCCGCAGCAATCATTTTACAGCTTTGTACAGATCCCTGTGATCTGTGCAGATAAATCCGGCTCCGGCGTGACTTACCGGCTCCGGAATCATCACAAGGAGGAATATACACTATGAAAACAGCAGTCATCTACTGGAGCGGCACCGGCAACACCGAGGCCATGGCAAACGCAGTCGCAGAGGGCGCAGGCGCAGATCTCTTTACTGTCTCCGATTTCAGCGGCAGCATTGCAGATTTCGATGCAGTTGCATTCGGCTGCCCGGCAATGGGCGCTGAGGTGCTGGAGGAGGATGAATTCGAGCCGTTCTTCACTTCGATCGAAGGCGATCTGAGCGGCAAGAAGGTTCTGCTCTTCGGCTCTTACGGCTGGGGTGACGGCGAATGGATGCGCAACTGGGCAGACCGCACAAAGGCTGCAGGCGCAACGCTCGTCGGCGATGAAGGCTATATCGCAAACGAAGCGCCCACCGATGATGATGTCGCAAAGCTCAAGGCACTGGGTGCCGAGCTTGCTTCATAACCCTTATTTCTGATCCTTCGGGATCATCCGGCATCTGTACCGCTCCCCCTCTATGCAAGGGGGAGTGATGCATTTCCGGTGTCCATATATCAAAGGGGAACGCTCCTTCCGTTCTCCGCAAAATCAACAGCCCGTTCCGGCAGACGGAAGGGCACAATCAGAAAAGGAGTGTATCAAAATGGCAAACATTCTCAAAAACCAGAAATTTCTCTGCGCACTGGGCGGCGCGGCTGCTGTCATTCTCGGCAAGCAGATCCTGACCGCAAAAAAGACCAGAGAGCTTGCAGTCAGCGGACTTGCAAAGGGCATGAAGCTCCAGAGCGATGCCAAGGCAGCGTATCAGAGCATGAAGGATGAGGCGCAGGATCTCTGCTACGATGCAAAGGAAAAGGCAGGCATCGCAGAGGATACAGCGGCACCGGAAGATGAAGTATAATATCATCTATGACAAGCCCGGCAGACTGCGGCTCCGCTGCGGTGCCTATGCGTTTGAGAAGCGCCACGAAGCGTATCTGCTCGATCTGATCGGCAAATGCAGCTATGTGGTCTCCGCAGAGGTACACAGCGAAAACGGCGGCATTCTTGTCTGCTACCGCGCCGGATTCCGTCAGGCGGTGCTCGATCTGATTGCAGGCGTCGGCAAAGCCTCGCTGCAGACGATCAGCACACCCGAGGACGATATCCGGAAGATCGACGATACATATAAGGGGCAGCTTTGCGGCATGGTGCTGCGGCGATGTCTCAAGCGCCTGCTGCTGCCTGCACCGATCCGTCACATTATGACATTTGTGCGCGGTCTGAGCTATGTTGCAAGGGGCATCTCCACGCTGCTCGGCGGCGAACTGACCGTCGATGTGCTGGACGGTGCATCCGTCGGAGCCTGCCTGCTGCAGGGCAATTATCAGACGGCAGCGACGATTATGTTTCTGCTGCGGCTCTCGTCGATCCTCGAGGATTACAGTCACGCGCGGACAAAAGCCGTCCTGCGCGACAGCCTGATGATCCGGACAGAGCAGGTCTGGCTGGTGACAGAGGAGCAGGATATCCTGATTCCGATGTCGCGGCTGCAGGCGGGCGATGTCATCCGCATCCGGACGGGCAACCTGATTCCGGTAGACGGCGAGGTCACCGCGGGCGAAGCCTATGTCAACGAAGCGAGCATGACCGGCGAGCCGCTCCCCGTCATGAAAACCGAGGGGAAAACGGTCTTTGCAGGCACGGTTGTGGAGGAGGGCACGATTGCCGTCCGCGTGCGGGCGCTTGCGTCCGAGACACGCATCAACCGCATTGCCGAGCTGATCGACAGCGCGGAGGAGCTCAAGGCGGATGTCCAGAGCCGCGCCGAGCGTCTTGCGGACGGCATTGTGCCGTTCAGCTTCCTCGGATTCGGGCTGATGTATCTGCTGACAGGCAACCTCACAAAGGCGGTCTCCGTCCTGATGGTCGATTATTCCTGCGCGATCAAGCTTTCCGCACCGATCTCTGTCATCTCCGCGATGAAGGAGGCGGCGGACCGCAATATCACGGTCAAGGGCGGCAAATATCTCGAGGAATATGCCCTCGCGGATACAGTTGTCTTTGACAAAACCGGCACGCTGACAAACGCACAGCCGAAGCTGGAGCAGGTGCTCGCATTCGGCGAACTGCCCGAAGATGAGGTGCTGCGGATTGCGGCGTGTCTGGAGGAGCATTTCCCGCACAGTGTCGCGCGCGCGATTGTTGCAGGCGCGGCGGAAAAGGGGCTTATCCACGAGGAGGAGCATGCCGAGGTCGAATACATCGTCGCCCACGGTATCGCTTCGACGCTGCACGGTGAGCGCGTTGTCATCGGCAGCCGCCACTTCGTCATGGAGGACGAGCATGTCCCGATCACCAAGCGCATCCAGAATCAGATTGACAAAAAAGCCGGCGCAAGCTCTGTCATCTATCTTGCGATCGGCGGCAGGCTCGAAGGCGTGCTGTGCATCAGCGATCCGCCGAGACTCGAAGCCGCAGAGACGATCCGTGCCCTGAAGGAGAGCGGCATCCGGAACATCGTCATGCTGACCGGCGACAGTCAGAAGGCGGCGGAGATCACGGCGGAAAAGCTCGGCATCACCACCGTCTATTCGCAGGTGCTCCCCGAGCAGAAATACGCCTATGTCGAGCAGATGAAGCAATCCGGCAGCCGGATTATCATGGTCGGCGACGGCATCAATGACGCCCCTGCGCTTGCGGCGGCGAATGTCTCCGTCGCAATGAGCGATGCTTCGGATATCGCACGGGAAACCGCCGATATTACGATCAGCAACTCCGATCTGACCGGCCTGCTGACACTGCGGCATCTCAGTGCCCTGCTGATGCAGCGCATCAGCGACCATTACCGCTTTATCCTGTGGTTCAATTCCGCGCTGCTGCTTGCCGGCATCACGGGAATCATGAGCCCGGGGCTTTCCGCATTCCTGCACAATGCCTCAACGATGCTGATCTGCGTCAAGAGCATGAGCCGCCTTGAAAAGCGCGAAAAGCAGGATGCACAAGCCGAACCTGCATATATGAAATGACATATGGACAGCCGCTCCGTCGATGCATTGCGCAGAAACGGGCGGCTGTTCTGTTTCATGCCGCCGGAAGATGTCTGATTCCGACAATACAATTATTTCACGGCAGTTACAAACCCGTCGCAGAATCATTACATTTCACCAAAATCGGCTTGTGATTTGTATAGAATCACGGAAAGTATGCCGAATAGTTGGCATGACTTTTGCAAAATTGTTTGTTGACAACTTACCCAAAATATGATGAAATGATAACGGACGTACTGTGCGTATGCCCAAAAACAGGAATTCACCCGATCCGCGAAACATCGGGAATGATTGATTTGTGTACAGGAGGAACCATAAGATGAGAAAATCGAGACTTGCAATTGCTGCAATGCTTCTTGCCTCGATGACCTGCGGCATGCTCGCGGGCTGCGGCGAGGAGTCGAAGTATGAAAAGCCGCTGGATTCCGCGACCGCCGAGGAAGTCGGACAGATCGCAGCGAGCGACGAACGCCTGACCGGCGAGCTGACAAATAAGACCGTCAAGTGGATGGCAAACTGGGATATCAATCCGGATGCGACCGGCAAATCCACCCCGATCGAGCTGGAAATCTTCCATGACCGCTATCAGGGCGAGATTGAGTATCACGCCGTAGACTGGAACTCCCGCTATGATGCGCTTGCAAACGCAATCAACGGCGACGAGGGCATCGACTTCTTCCCGGCAGGCGACCTCGACTGCATCCCGAAGGGCGCAATCAAGGAGATGTTCGCGCCGATCGACGATTACATTGATTTCAGCGATCCGCTGTTCTCCGATATGAAGGACGAAATGGATCTGTTCCAGTGGAAGGGCAAGCACTATGTCATCGTCAACGATGTTTCCGGCGACAACTGCGTTGTCATCTATAACCGCGATACCATGGAGGAAAACGGCCTGAAGGATCCTGCAAAGCTCTTTGAGGAGGGCAAGTGGGACTGGAATACCTTTGAGGATTCCCTCAAGCAGTTTGTCGATCCCGATAACGGTCAGTTTGGTATCGACGGCTGGTGGTTCGAGGCAGGCCTTTCCGCAACCTGCGGCGTGCCGTATATCGGCCTTGAGGACGGCAAGCTCGTCAACAATCTGAAGGATCCCGCAATCGAGCGCCTGCAGAACTGGATGTTCGAGCTCGGCTCGACAAACTGCGTCGCAATCGGCGTCGGTGACTTCGGCTGGACCGCAATGCCGAACTACATCGGCGAGGGCAAGACGCTCTACTATCCGTGCGGTGCATGGGCACTCTATAACGATACATGGAAGCAGGACTTCGGCGAGAACGCAATGTTCGTCCCGATGCCGAAGGATCCGAATGCAAGCGAGTATTACATCCCCTGCGGCCTCGACGGCTATGTCATGGTCAAGGGCGGCAAGAATCCGGAAGGCGTTGCAAAGTTTGCAGCCTGCAAGCGCGTGACGATCACCAATGAGCGCGCAAACGAGATCGCAACCGAGCAGCTCTACAAGGATTACGGCTGGACGGATGAAATGGTCACAATGCTGCACAAGTGCCACGAGATGGCAAAGGCAAATCCGCATTATGACTTCTACAACGCAGTTTCCTCTGATGTCTCCTCGATCCTCGATTCCAACGAGAACGGCATCCGTGCCGCATCGAAGGGTCAGACCCAGTGGAGCGAATCCGTCGGCGTCATCTACTCCGCAGTCGATGCATATCTCGCAGATGCAAACAAGTAATCCCTATACATTTATTCATACATTCAACGAAACCCCGGTACAACCTGTATCGGGGTTTCTCACGCCCGCCCGTCTGAAAAATGCAGGAATCAGGCGAAAAACATCGGGATTTACACGACAAAGATACACAGCGCCCAGTTGTATTGTGTGCAAACTGCCCAAATCGGCGGGGAATAATTCTACAGTCAGGAGCAGGGTTTTGGCTTGATAAATATACAGATTTATGGTATAATGATTAAGATGCAGGCAGTAGGCGTGCATCAATCCGAACTGTCCGAAACCGTCAATTTCAGGAGGCGCAAACATGGGTTTTAAAATTAAAAACGGCGTTTTGCTGAAATATGAAGGTGCAGGCGCGCTGGAACGGCTGGGCATCCGCAAGCAGGATGAATCGCTCAGCCTCCCGAAAAATGTCACTTCCATTGCGGATGAAGCGTTCTCCATGACAGATGTGAGCCGCGTCCTCATCCCGCCCAGTGTGACGTCCATCGGCGAGCGCGCGTTCGCGTTATGCGCCGAACTGCAAGCCGTCGATTTCTCCGGCGGTCTGCGCGAGATCGGTACAAACGCATTTGACGGCTGCCATGTGCTGAAAACCGCCGTCATTCCGGAAACCTGCGAGACAGTCGGCGCGTGGGCGTTCTGCAACTGCAGCGGCCTGCGCTCTGTGAAGATCTCCAACAAGATCGAAGCAATCGCACGCGGAACCTTCTCCGGCTGCTCGCGGCTCGAGGAGATCACGATTCCGGCGAGCGTCCAGCATATTGATAACCGCGCATTTTACGCATGCGCATCGCTGACCACCGTCAACCTCAACAAGGGACTGAAAACGATCGGGCGCGAGGCATTTGCCTGCTGCTCGTCGCTGACCACGATCTATATTCCCGATACCGTGACCGAGATCGCCGAGGACGCCATTGCAGGCTGCACGGAGCTCAAAACGGTCATCATTCCGCCGACCGTCACGAAGCTCCACCCCTTTGCGTTCGGCACCGATCACCATATCCAGACCATCACCACCGTGACCGGCAGCGTCGCGCATCAGTACGCGCTCAGCCACGGCATCATGTGCTATACCGAAAAGGAAGCCAATCTCCTGCGCGGATGCAATCCCGCGTTCTTCATCGAGTACGGCATCCTGAAAAAATACACGCAGGAGTATAACGTCCGCGATATCATGATTCCGCAGGGCGTCATCCGCATTGGCAATCACGCCTTCGAGCAGAACCGTCAGCTCGTTTCGGTTGTGATCCCCGAGGGCGTCACGGAAATCGGCGCCTATGCCTTCAACGGCTGCCGCGGACTCCAGCGCGTCTATCTCCCGACCACGCTGAAAAACATCGGCAAATATGCATTCCGCGACTGCGCGCTGCTTGAGGTGATTCTGCCGCAGGGCATAGAATCGGTTGAAGCAAACGCATTTCAGGGCTGCACCTCGATCCGCCGGTTCTACATGCCGGATACAGTCTCGCGCCTTGAAAACGAAGCCCTGCGCGACTGTATGTCCCTGACCGAGCTGCGGTTCTCTGCAAAGCTCGAGTCCATCTCGGACAGCGTCTGCGTCGGGTGCTCCTCGCTCCGGACGGTTGTCATTCCGGAGGGGCCGAAATACATCCTGCAAAATTCGTTCCGCGGATGCAGCAGCCTGCAGGAGGCATACATTCCGGACAGCGTCACAGAAGTCGCCGGCAACGCCTTTGCGGATACACCGCTGTTCCGCATGACCGCCGGACATTATATCGTCGGCAGATTCCTGATCCGTGCCGACGGCTACAGCCCGATTCCGGTCGGCGTTCACCGCATTGGACCGCGTGCCTTTGAGCGCGGCGGTCTGCGTGCAGCGATCATTCCGGACGGCGTCCTCAGCATCGGGGACAATGCCTTTGCAAACTGCGGTGCCCTGACAGATGTCGTAATCCCGAAAAGCGTGACCGAAATCGGCGTGGACGCATTTGCGTGTACCCCGTGGATGGCGCGCCGCACCGAGCCGTATACGATTGCCGGTGCGAACATCCTGCTGCATGCGAATATTATGCAGCCTGTTGTCTCGATTCCGGTCGGCGTGCGCTGCATCGGTCCGACTGCGTTCTCGCAGCTCCCGATCCGCAAGGTGACCCTGCCCGAGGGCGTGGTGCATCTGCAGCACGGCGCATTTTCGTACTGCGAACAGCTTGAGGAAATTGAGCTGCCCGCGTCCATCCGCCGGATTGACGGCTACATCTTCCACGGCTGCACCGCCCTGAAGCAGATCAAGCTGAATGAGGGGCTGCCGAAGATCGGTCATGCGATGTTCAGCAGCTGCACAAGCCTGAAAACGCTGCGGATTCCCGCAACCGTGACCGAAATCGAAAACGAAGCATTCTATCACGCCGGCATCGAAAAGGTCATTCTGCCGGACAGTGTCACGCGCATCGGACAGTCGGCGTTCAGCCACTGCGAGCACCTGACAGATATCGCGATTCCGGCATCTGTAACGGAAATCAGCGAGAATGCGTTTACCGAATGCCCGAAGTTCCGTCTCCATGCGGAGGAGGGCAGCTATGCTGAGCGCTTTGCCAAGCAGCATCACATGCTGATGACGCTTGTGCCGCTCGATATGGATGCGCTGCTCATGGAGGCGCAGGCAGCCGAAGCCGCTGCACAGCCGGTTGTTGTCGAACAGCCCGCGCCGCAGCCGGTTCCCGAGGATGCGCCTGCATTCCTCTACCGGCAGGAAACCGCCCAGACACCGCAGCAGCTCGCCGCAGCGCCTGAGCGCACCGCCGCGCAGCCGACGCCGAATGATATCTTCCTGAACGCTGCCGCTGAGCCTGCTCCCAAGCGGGCAAAGAAAGCCGCCGCACAGGAGCCCGCTGCACCGAAGAAATCCGCTGCACAGCCCGAGGAACCGGCGCAGAAGAAGGCGGATCAGCCGAAGAAGGCACAGCCAAAACAGCAGCCTGAACCGGAACCCGTCCAGCAGGAGACGGCAGCCGCGGAACCTGCCGCGCCGCAAACCGAATCGCCTGAGCCTGCCGAGCCGAAGCCGGCTGAACAGGAAATCGTGCAGGAGAAGTCCGCCGAACCGGAACCTGTACAGGAGGAACCGGTCAAAGCGGCTGAGCCGAAACCCGTCAAGCAGGAGCCGGAGCGTCTGGTCAGCTTTGACGAGGAAGAAGAACTGAATTATGCACAGCGCGTCAAGCGTGAGCTCGAGGAGGCGCGCAAGAAATCCGTGCTCGGCGATCCGCGCGTCAAGCTTCCGCCGATTGTGGAGGAACCCGCGCCGCAGCCGCCCAAGCAGAAGAAAAAGCGCAAAAAGCGTGAGCTTTCGCCCGAGGAGCTCGAGCAGAAGCTCCGCGCAAAGGAGACGCCCGAGGAAACCAAGGCGCGTCACCGTGCCGCACTGCTGGATGATCTGCCCGACCTGCCCGATCTGCCGGAGGAACGCGAGATGAAGCGCCGCGCAAAGGAATCGCCGGAGCAGGCAAAGGCACGCCGCCGCGCCGCATTGCTCGACGATCTGCCGGATGTTGACGAGATGCCGCGCCACAAGAATGACGCACCGCCCGAGGAGGACATCGAACCGGATATCCCGAAGCTCGATGCAGATTCTGACGGCAAGCTCTCCGCACCCGATTCGCCCGCAGACGATCCGTTTGCTGACGCAGACATCCACTGGAACAACGAGCAGACAACATTTACAATCCGCTTATAATCAAAGCATCCGCATGGGAAACCCCGTGCGGATGTTTTTTGTATCCTGAAATCCTTTGCTGCATATACAAAAAGGACACAGCCGAAGCTGTGTCCTTTTGCTTGTGAATCAGAGTTCTGAACGCTGATTACTGAACGTTCTTGTGGAAGCCCTTGTAATCTGCAGCCCAGGTATCGAACTCGAGCGGCTCAGCGTGGAGCTCTTCCTTAACGGTAACTGCCTTGCCGACAACCTTTGCGCTATCCCAGTCAGCCGGGTTATGTGCAACGCTGTTGGAGGTGTAGTAGTTCAGGATGTGCTGTGCATCCTCAACGGTGATGATACCGTTGCCGTCTGCAACGTCCATTGCATAGTGCGAATACGGGAAGTAATTTTCCTTCTGAGCGCCTCTGTTCTTCAGATAGACGCCATCCGGATCTTCCAGAACGGTCTTTGCGTTCTTATGTGCAACGCTGGTTGCAACATAGTACTTCAGAGCATACTGTGCGTCCTCAACGCTGACTTCACCGTTCAGATCGGTATCGCCGCGGAGAACGAGGTAAACAGTGAATGTGCCAGCCTGCTTGCCCTCAACGAGCTTTTCCTGGTCGATCAGAGCCTGATCGAAGTTTGCTCCGATAACAGCCTTCTGAACAGCTTCTGCGTCCTTCAGGATGAAAGCAACCGGAACCGGAGCAAAGCCGAGGCCATCGCTCAGGGTGAGATCCTTGACGCTGGTTGCTTCCGGCTGGAATGCTTTTGTCACATCAACCGGAGTGCCGGTCTCTACGCCCTTCTCAAAGAAGTGCAGGGTAACGCTCAGGGAGGAGAGATCGAATGTGCCGGTCTCCTCAGACCAGTAGATCAGGCCAATGTCCTCAACACCCTTGATCTCGAAGGAGACAGAGGATGCCGGAGTGGTTTCAGTGTTCGGATTAGAATCCGAAGTGGTCGGAGTGGTGTCAGAAGTGGTCGGAGTGGTGTTGGAAGTGGTCGGAGTGGAATCCGAAGTGGTCGGAGTAGAATCCGAGGTGGTCGGAGTAGAATCCGAAGTGGTCGGAGTGGTCTTCGAGGTGGTCGGAGTGGACTCCGAAGAAGTCGGCGTAGAATCCGAAGTGGTCGGCGTGGTCTCAGAAGTGGTCGGCTCTGTGGTGGAGACAGCCTTCTTGGTCTCGGTCAGAACGATCTTCTTGATGATACGCTCAACATCATAGGAGAGGGTGCCGCTTACGCCGTACTTGGTGTCAGCGCCTGCGGTGATCTTCTTCTCAGAAACGATCTCCTTGTATGCGTACTCGCAGTCCTCAGCGAAGGTCGGAACGGAACCGTCCTCGAGCTCAACGACATAGCCTGCGCCGAGCAGCTCCTTGCCGTATGCCTTTGCGTCCGGCTTTGCAGCCTGAACAGCAGCCAGCAGCTCTGCAGCCTGATCGTCAGCGATCTTGAAGGTTGCGTTGCCGGAGTAGCCGTTCGGAATCTTGATGTCGAAATCATAACCCTCATCGAGGATTGCAACTGCATCAGCGGTGGTCAGGTTGATTGTTGCATAGCCTTCGAGTGCAGCATTTGCGTACTCGACAGCAACATCAAACCAGTTGTTGAACTGCTCGTTCTCGAGAGCAGCCTTGATGGTTTCCGGCTTCTTCTCGTTAATCTTTGCAGCAGCCTTGCTTGCCTTTTCAGCATACTGTGCCGGAATCTTTGCGGTAGCAGCAGCCTCAACAGCAGCAACATAGTCGGTGTAGACCTTGTCTGCATCGGTGCCGGAAACGGAAACGCCGTTGACAGCATCAGCAACATCTCTGACAACGCCGATTGCCTCTTTGATCTTTGCGTTGATATCGCTCAGCTCTTTGGTCTTATCAGCGTTTGTGCCGGAACGTCTCTGACCGTTGACATACTTGTAAGCCTCGAGAGCTTTCTTGGAAGCGTACTCCTCAATGCCCTTGTCATCGGTGTACTTGGTGCCGTTCTCATCAGTCATGGTGAACTGATAGTCAACGGTCTTCTTATCGAAGTTGACAGTGCCGTCGAGGGTGACAGAACCGAATGCCTTGAAGCCGGTCCAGTCGATCTCTCTCGGCTCACCGTCAGCATCAATAGACGGATGACCGTTCTTTGCAAGCTCGTCTTCAACAATCTTGCCGATGATCTGACCGCAGTCTGCGCAGTCGAGCTTCACCTGGAAGGTGCCGTCAGCAGTTGTTGCGATCGAAGCGGTGTCAGCGATCTTTGCGAGGACATCTTCGATTTCAGCAGCGGAAATCTGGCTGTACTTGCTTGCAGCCTTGTTAACCTGCGTACGAATTGCCTTCTTTGCCTTCTCTGTACCTCTAACAGTCGTTTTGTCGCCTGCAGAAAGGAACAGAGACTCAGCCTTGCTGTCCCAGTCAGAGACCTGACCTGCCTTGAGCGGATCTTTTTCATCGATCGGCACGTCAAGGACGAACTTCTTGTCAATGTTCAGGGGAGCTGCGTCTGCAGCGCTGACATTGACGTTCGCAGCGAGAGTTGCCAGCTGGCTCAGAACGAGCACAGAGCTGGAGGCAGCTGCGATTGTGCGCTTGAAAAGTGATTTCATTCAAACCTCTCCTTTGTAATAATATTATGTACAGAATGCGGCACTTTCCGGTAGCCTGAAAGCGGGAACGCAGGCGTTCGGAGCGGTATTGTTGTATAGAGCCACATATACATATTGACATTATAGCATTCTTCTCACGAAAAAGCAAGTCTTTTTGCTCAAATTGTTTAGTTTCGACAAACTGCATATTTTTGATTTCGCCCCTTTGGACATTTTTTACACGCAGTTTCCATAGTTTTCCGCCTGTATGCGGCAAAAACGCCGCTTTTTCCGGCATGTCGGATTCATATAATTAAAACATAATTATTTATAAAATTCGCATAAAAGCTATTGACATTTCGGCGGTTGTGTGATATAATATAGACAGAACCAAAGGAAAAGCAGTTCAAATAACCGGATAGGAGGCGTTACCAATGGGCTGAATTCTTTGGAGAAGTCAATGGAAACCGATATCAAATGAAAGGACGTGCTTCCGATGCAGAAGTACAGTTTCGGATAAGATTCCGTAAAACAATTCAAAAAATATATAGAAAAGGGTGTGTTTCCGATGTACAGGACAGCGTGGTGCAAAAACGGCTGAGAACCTGAAAGGATGTGGCACCAATGCAGTCTGCGGACAGCTCCGCATCAGGTTCTGCACGGTATAGAGCAGAGGCTGGGCGGCATAAAATTGAATATGACGTAGCAGCGCTGCAACCCGTGCACGCGGCGCTGTGAATGATTGATAATCAGGCGGTTCGGTTCCTTCCCGGACCGTTTTGATTTTTGTCTGCATTCCCCGCAATGCCCTATATATAAATAGTATACAGCAGGATTCACAAAGCCGCGGGGCATGTCAAATGCAGCGGCGCGAAAGGAGTCATCATGAAGCAGATTGACCCGCAGACATTTTCTGCGTTTACGGCAGCCGCCCGAAATGCCGCCGGTGATCCGGTTTATCCGCGCTCGATTGCGGAGGGATATCAGTCCGGCGATTTGTATTCCGGCGGGGATGCCGTGCTGTTTCACCATTTCTGCGGATTCGCATACCTCTCCGGCATGCCCTCTGCCGCGTTCCTTGCGGAGATCCGGACGCGCTTTTTTGCCGTACCGCAGCCGAGGCGCTTTGTCCTGATCACCGACCTCGATGATGTAACCGCATATTTTGCAGCTCAGCCGGAAATCATCTCGGAGGAGCGGCGGTATTTCCGTGCGAATGCGGCGCCGGATATCGCGGTGCCGGAGGGCTTCTCGCTCGCGCCGCTCACCGCTGATCTGCTGCCGCGGCTTTCGGGCAGGATCATTCCGGCGTTTTCGTGGGAGAGCGATGCGCAGTTCCTGCGAAACGGCTTCGGATTTTGCATCCTGCACGGCGATGAAGCCGCGGCGTGCGCGTTCAGTGCTGCGGTCACCGCGGATGCCGTTGATATCGGCGTCGAGACCGCAGAGGCATACCGCAGAAAAGGGCTCGCTGCCTGCGCCGCAGCCGCCGTCATGCGGGAGACGCTCCGGCAGGGAAAGACGCCTGTCTGGGCATGTCACGCGGCGAATACCGGCTCTGCGAAAACTGCAGAAAAGCTCGGTTTCCGGCAGACACATACCTGCACGGTGCTGCATCTGCGATGATCCGCAGGCAGAACCCAGACGCACCGTACAGCGATCAGGCATAAAAAAGCACCCGTCCGGTTCGTTCCGGAAGGGTGCAATTTTGTTATATTTCGCGGTTGAGGATATCCCAGAGACCGGTCTTTTTCAGATCGGGTTCTTCGCCCTCCGCCATCATGCAGTCCTGTATGCATTCGAGGGCGAACAGCTCCTCCATGCATTCCGCATCATCTGCAGGATTGTAGTCGATCATGCGGGCGGAGCGGCTGATCAGTGCATTGAGATCATCCTTGCCGACGAGATTTGCGCCGTCCAGAAACAGCAGCACCAGCGCTTTTTCCTGCTCGGCAGCCGCGCGGAGCTGTGCAGCGCTGTTCTCCGATTCCAGCCACTGCTTCGAGATCAGAACCAGCGCCGTGCGGCACTCGGCAAAGCGTGCGGCGTCATCCTTTTTCTTCACATTGCAGCCGCGCTCGCTCGACCAGACGCGCAGGCGTTTGCCGTTCAGCGTTTCGATCAGTGCTTCGGCGGTGCTGCGGTCATCCTTCGCAAAGCAGACCGCAATAAAATCTGATTTTCCCTGATATACTTCCATTTCGTTTCTCCTTCCGGATGCGGACTCTGCGGCGCACACCGCAGGCAGCGGTTCAGTTGCATTTATTATAACATATTGCGGCAGAAAACGCAATGGGAGCGGGCGAAAAAAGTGCGCAGAGAATCTGCCGGGGAGATAAAACGGAGCCGGACTTAAGACGCATACGGCGAAGCCAAAATAAAAGTTTTGATCAAACCTTTTCAAAAGTTTGCAGGTTTCCAAAGGGCAGCGCCCTTTGGTCGCTCTCCGCAAAGAGCGAAACTCTCCAGCGTCAGGAGTTCCGCAGGGTGAATCCGATAAAACGATCCGGTGGATCGTTTTTCGGAGAGGGGAGCCCTGCGATAGAGGGCGCCCCTAAGTGAATTGCAGAGCAATTCACAGGGGACCGCAAATCCTTAAGTTGCCGGCATAGCTGCCCCACCCCTGCTTAATGGACAAATTCCCCTTAAGAATTCCATTTCAAGATGCAATAGAAAAAGTACGTTTTTCTGTCATTTCCTAAAAGCGGGATTTCAAAGGGACAACACATCTTTGGCGGGGCATGGGCACATTTTGCAAAGCAATACTGTAAAGTCCACATTTCCAATCCATCGGAGATACCGATTTAATCAGTGATTCCTTAGATCAATGCAGGCGGGCGCTGCCAGCTTATAACACATTATGCAAAAAGCCGCTCGGTTTGCAGCATGTGCAATCTGAGCGGCTTCGATTTTATTTCAGCAGCGATTCCTGAATCGTGAAGTGTGCCGGCACGCCGTGGTTCATCTGAATCACCAGCTCACCCTGAATCAGCGGCATAAAGTAGCTGAGCGCCTGATCGGTGATGTTGTTGCCCGCAGCGTTGATGTACTCCTTCGGGAGCGCCTTCTCGCGGTTCGCGATCTCCTTTGCATCGGCGGTCTCGATTGTGACCGTATAGGGCATATCGTTCAGGCGGCGGAACACCATGACCTTGCCCGTCTCGCCGCTGAGCGCGCAGCGGACACCCGCCGAACCGATTGCCTCGGATTCGTCGATATCGGTGCGCGAGCAGAGATGCGAAGAACAGCGCTGCATGACGTTCAGCTCAATCGAGCGCACCTTGCAGCCGATCTCCTCGCGGACAGCGCGTTCCAGATAGCTGCCGATGCCCGAAAGATACTTATGACCGAAGTTATCCACCACGCCGGACTGCACGCCCTCAGGCACCTCAATGCCCTCCGAGACGGCGACAATCACAGCCTTATGCTTCGCCATCTCCTGCCGGACGTCCTTCATGAACTTCTCAAGCGAGAACTCGGATTCCGGCACATAGATCAGATGCGGCGCCGTTTCGCCGAGCCCGTGCAGCACCGCGCTCGATGCCGTCAGCCAGCCTGCGTGTCTGCCCATGATCTCCGCGATTGTCACGGAAGGGATGCTGTAAACCGAGCTGTCGCGGATGATCTCCTGCATGGTTGTGGCGACATATTTTGCCGCAGAGCCGAATCCCGGCGTGTGGTCGGTGACGCAGAGGTCATTGTCAATCGTCTTCGGGATGCCGATGACCTTGATGTCGATCTCCTGCTCGGCAAAATATGCGGAGAGCTTCTGGACGGTGTCCATCGAATCGTTGCCGCCGATATAGAAGAATGCGCCGATCTGACGCTGCTGCATCGTCCGGAGAATGCGCTTATAGACGTTTTCGTCCTCGTGCCAGTCCGGCAGCTTATAGCGGCAGGAGCCGAGCACGGTCGAGGGGGTCTGCCGGAGCAGTTCCATATCCTCGTTTGTGAAAATCATGGTTTTCAGGTCGATCAAGTGGTTCTCGATCATGCCCTCAATGCCGTTGACCGAGCCGAAAATGGCGTCGATTGCAGGCTCCTTCAGCGACTCCTTGAACACGCCGACAAGCGACGCATTGATGGCACAAGTCGGTCCGCCGGACTGCGCAACTGCGATATTCATAGTATAAACCCTCCCAAATCCGCGCAAACGGAATCTTTCTATTTTATTGTAGCATAACAAAGACGGAAAGTCAATGCATCCAAGTTGTATTTTATCATTTCTTGCGCTGTACAACTCAAATTTTGCGATTTTTGTCATTATTCACTAGGGGCAATCGCTGAATAAAGTGCCTCCGGCGGAATAGAATGGGGGCTTGGGGCACAGTTTGCACAGCAACACTGTAAGCCCCCATTATACATCCATCGGAGATACCGCAAAACGTAAAAAGAGGTATCCGCTGCGCGGATGCGATTATAGAATGGGCGCCTCTATCCTGTCAGCTCGCTGACATGAGGCGCACCAAGCCCCCGAGCTCTTACTACGCTAAGAGATTTCGCTCTCTGCGGAGAGCGACAAGGGCTCTGCCCTAAGAACCCGCAAACTTTTGAAAAAGTTTGATCAAAACTTTTATATTGGCGCTCCGGTAGCGCAATACGTAACCGGAGCGGCTCACTTCAATTCACACATAAAAATGGGGTCTGGGGTCAATGACCCCAGCGAGGGGGTTGGGGGCGAGCAGCCCCCATTACAAATCCATCGGAGATACCTCAATCAGCTCAGCGCCCATTCGGTGCTTTCGGTCTGGAGGCGCGTCATATGGGCGAAGATGCCATTTTGCTGCATCAGCTTAGCGGGCTTGCCGGATTCGGCAACACTGCCGCCCGAGAGCACGATCACCTGATCGGCACCGGCGACCGTGCGCATTCTGTGCGCAATGACCAGTACCGTTTTATCGGCGATCAGGCGGGAGAGCGCGGACTGAATCAGCGTTTCGTTCTCAACGTCCAGCGAGGCGGTTGCTTCGTCCAGCAGGATGATCGGTGCATCCTTGAGGAAGGCGCGCGCGATCGAGATGCGCTGCCGTTCGCCGCCGGAGAGCTCGCAGCCGTTTTCGCCGATCAGGCTGTTCCATTTTTCCGGCAGTTTCTCTGCAAAGTCATCGACATTAGCAAGCTTTGCCGCCGCGATGACCTCCTCATCGGTTGCATCCGGCTTGCCGATGCGGATATTCTCCATGATCGAATTATTGAACAGCGTGACATCCTGAAAAACGATTGAATAGAGCGACATCAGCGCTTCCGGATCGACCTGCGAGATATCCATGCCGCCGACGGTGATTCTGCCCTTGTTGATATCCCAGAAGCGCGCCGCGAGACGGGAAACCGTTGTTTTGCCGCCGCCGGAGGGACCGACGAGCGCCGTGACCGCGCCCTGCTTTGCGGTGAACGAAACATCCCTGAGGACGGTCTCGCCGTTTTCGTATGCAAAGCCGACATGGTCAAAGCAGATGTCGCAGCCCTGATTCGTCAGCGTATCGGTACCGGTCTGAATCGGGTGATCGAGGATTTCGTTCATGCGCGTGATGTTCGTGTTTGTCGAGATAATCGCCGCAAGATTCTGCAGCGCACCCTCCAGCGGATCATAGAGGCGGGAGACCACGATCATGAACATGAAGAAGGTCAGCAGATCGGTTTTGTTCTGCATCAGCAGCGCGGAGCCGGTCAGAACGTTTGTCGCGATGCCGAGCTTGAGGATCAGGTTTGCGAAGGTGACAAAGGTCGCCGTGCCGAATTCCGTCATGACAGCGCGCCGCTCGACATTGCGGATTTTCTGCGTCAGACCTTTGAGGTATTCGGCTTCTGCATTGTTCGAGCGCAGATCATTCATCGCCTCGATGCACTCCTGAATGCCGTCCTCGCAGATGATTTTTGCCTCAGCCGCCCGGACGGAAACGCGCTTCTGCACGCCGGAGGAGAGCAGCACCACGGCAAAGGAGACCGGCAGCACCCACAGCGCCGCAAGCGCCATCTGCCAGTTGAAGAACAGCAGGCTCACGGCGATCAGCGCAGTGGAGATCATCGAACCGATCAGCGGCGAGACGAAGTGCGACTGACTCTGTTCGAGAATCGTGCAGTCATTCATGATCGAAGCGGTCAGGTCAGCCAGATCCTTCTTGCCGAAGAACGAGAGCGGGAGCTTGCGCAGCTTTTCCGCGAGCGCAATGCGGCGCACGCCCGTCTCGACATAGGTCGCAAGGAATGTGCCGTTATACTGCATGCGTGTTGTCAGCAGGATCAGCACGCAGCAGATCACGCTGCCGATGATATACACCGTTTTATGCGCCTGCACGGTGTCCTCCATGAGGTCTTTGATGAGCAGATACAGCAGCGCGACCGGCAGCATCAGCGCGATGTTCTGCAGCGCGGAGGCGAGACTGCCTTTGATGGTATCCGCAGCGCCCTGATCGGAAAGGGCGAATCTTCTTTTGAGCCATTTTTTCATGATCACACGCTCCATTCCACAGATTTCTGATAGTTCTCCCACATCGAGGCGAACAGACCCTTTTGTCCGGTGAGTTCTGCAAAGCTGCCCTGCTCAGCGATTTCGCCCTCGCGGATGACATAGATGCAGTCCGCATTCCGGACAGTCGAAAGCCGGTGCGCGATCATGATGACCGTGCGGTCCTGCGCAAGGACATTGAATGCCTGCTGCACCTTTGCCTCATTATCCGGATCGGCAAAAGCGGTTGCCTCATCGAGAATGATGATCGGGGCATTTTTCAGGAACGCGCGCGCGATTGCGAGACGCTGCTGCTCACCGCCGGAGAGATAGACGCCCTTTGTGCCGATGACGGTCTGCAAGCCCTGCGGGAACTTCCCGATGATATCGCTGCACTGCGCCGCCTCAACCGCCGCCATGACCTCAGCATCGGTCGCATCCGGCTTGCCCATGCGGATATTATCGAGGATCGAGCCCTTGATAAGTCTGGAATTCTGGAACACGAATGAAACATGCTCCATCAGCTCCGCCTTCGGGATTTCCCTTGCATCCGCGCCGCCGATGCGCACCACGCCGGACTGCGGATCGAAGAAGCGCGAGATAATCGCGGCAAGTGTCGATTTGCCGCCGCCGGAGGGACCGACGAACGCGACGGTCTTTCCCGCGGGGACATTCAGCGAGATATCTGTCAGGGCGTTTTTCTCGCCGTCATAGCTGAATGTGACATGCTCAAGCGAGACAGAGCCGTCCTGCGGATGCGCGCTGTCTGCGGAGGTGAGCTTTTCGATTGCGAGCACGGAATCAATGCGGCTCAGCGCATCCGTAACGGTCATGTTGTTCTCCTCGGAGTGCATCAGCTTGGTCAGCATCAGCGTGACAACCGGCGTGATGATGATATAGAACAGCATGTTGATCAGGAACTCCTGCGTGACGCCGCCCTTTGTCAGGACAGTTCCGGCGATCAGCAGAAAGATGAACACGCTGTTGATCGCGAGCATGTAGAGCATCATCGGCAGACGCAGCTCTTTGGTGTAATCCGTCGCCCATTTGGAATAGCGGTCGATCGAATCGCGGAACCGCTTGAACGAAAAGACGCTCTGTCCGAAGGTCTTGACAACCGGAATGCCGCGGACATATTCCACCGCTTCATTGGACATATCGCTCAGCGCATCCTGATAGTGCGACATCTTCTCCTTGACGGTTTTGCCCGCCATCAGCGAGAGACTCAAAAAGCCGATGACGGCAGGGATCAGGCTGAGCAGCGCAATCCGCCAGTCAAATTTGAACAGGAAAAACAGCATGCCGACAATGGAAGCATATGCCTTTGCCTGATCGGGGAGCTGGTGCGCCATATAGGTTTCGGCGGCGCTGCTCGTGTTCGCGATAATGCGGCGGAGCGAGCCGCTGCCGAGCTTTTCGATTTCGCCGAGCGGCAGCTCCGTGATGTGCTGTGTCAGGCGCAGCCGGATATTTGTAGCCACACGGAACGCAGCGATATGCGAGCAGAACAGCGCGATGATATATGCGCAGACTGCGAGCACTGAGAACAGCACAGCCAGCCAGCCGTTGCGGATCATATCCGCAGCGCGGCTGAAATCCGGCGCGACCTCAAGCGCCTCCTTGATGATCTTCCAGATGTACCAGAACGGCATCAGCGTCAGAACGGCGCTGACCGCCGCCAGCAGCCAGGAGAGATATGTCAGCAGCTTGTGGCTGCCGGCATAGACCAGCAATCTGGATAGATTCGAGGGTTTCTTTTCTTTTTCGGTTTTCAATGGTGATTCCTCCTTGCAGAATATGATAAAAGTTAGCCTAAACTAACTAGAATCCCTGAAAAAGCAGAGCAAACGCTCTGCTCCTCAACAAAATTGATATATTGACGCTCCTGCAGCGCGCCGTGCATCAAAGCGGGCTTTCCCGCTCCCGTATAAAAACGGGATTCTTAAGGGCTGCAGTCCTTAAGCGGTCTTTGGACAGCCAATGATAACAGCTTAAGCCGTTGCGGCAGTCTGTGAATTGCTTTGCAATTCACTCAGGGGCGCCCTCTATCGCAGGGTGCCCCTCTCCGAAAAACGATCCACCGGATCGTTTTATCGGATTCACCCCTGCGGAGCTCTTGAACGCCGGGGAGTTTCGCTCGTTGCGACGAGCGACCAAAGGGCGCCGCCCTTTGGAAACCCGCAAACTTTTATATTGACGCTACGGCAGCGCGCCGTGCATCACAGCGGCTTTTCCCATTCCCGCAT
>JAFWUX010000078.1 GCA_017523995.1 Oscillospiraceae bacterium
CTGAGCCAGGATCAAACTCTTAATAAAGTTTGTATATAACAATCAGGTTTCCCCAATCATTAAATCCTAGTCATTACGAGTCACTCGCAATTACTTGTTGTTTCGCGCTTTATAGTCTCGCCTCGACTTTGTATTTACCTCGTTTCCTCAGTAAATACGGAATCTTCAAGGGTTTCTCTTTGGTTGCATTGTTCAATTTTCAAGGTGCCGCTGTGATACTTTTTCGTGTCATCCTCTCTTGAGGCGACCTCTTTATTATATCACATCTTTTCGGTTTTGTCAAGCCCTTTTCAGAACTTTTTTCTTGCCGGTCGTCGCTCTCTCGCGGCGACTTGTATATAATACCACAGATCGCCCGATTTGTCAAGCGTTTTCTTCGATTTTTTTCGAGTTTTACGTTCTGCACAAACACTGCGCAATATCTCAAATTTATGAGGGCAAAATTACCAGTACGCGACGGTTTTCGTCCATAAATGCGCGGTATGACATTGCGCCGCTCGTCACTTTGACCGCATCCCGCATCTCCGACCACGTTGCAAGTTTTCCCGCCACATCCTGCACGACCGCATCATCCGTCAGACGGAACTCCAGCATCAGCGGATCGCCGAGCCATGTTGACGCCATGGAAGGCAGTTCCGCCGCAGAGCTCGCCGTCAGCATATTGAGCGCATAGTAATTCTGTGTGTCATCATCGCAGACCGGCGGCTGGTATGCCGTCAGATCGGCGCTGTGGTCCCCGAACAGCTCATCCGGCACCGCAAAGCATGTATGCGTGATATGCCCCTTATACTGCACCGAATCATCCCATGTGACATCTATATTGTAGTATTTGCCGTTTACCTCTGCAATGTTCCAGACATGGTTCTCCGTGCCGTTGATCACGCCTGTGACCGCCATGACATTGAAGCCAGCCTTGCGCGCGACATAGAGAAACGCCTTTGCATAGCCCTCACACTTCGCCTCGCCCTGCGCAAGGCAGCCGTATGCCTCGTCCTGATAGTCTCCGTCCTTGTAGGCGCACATCTCTGCAATACCGTCATGGATCGCGAGCAGCTTGCGGATATCGTCCGTTTCTGCGGACGCCGCACTGATAATCGTGTTCGCCGCGACGTCAATCTCCGCCTGCATCATGCCGATATCATCCTTCGGGACATCATAGCGCATGGTTGCCGTGTCCATCAGCTCCGCCGTCTCATAGACCGAATCCAGATAGAAGAACTGCGGCTCCTGCTCACATACCAGCAGGAACACGCGCTCATATGTCGCCTTGTCAAATGTGCCGGGCAGCTTGATCTTCTCCTCATAGTTCTGAATGCCCGTGCAGAGCGTGCCGTATAGCGCCTTTTCCGTCGCGCTGAGCTGGCTGTAGGGATAGCGCACTTTCGCCTCGTCATGCGGCAGAGCGCCCTTTCTCGAGCGAATCCAGCCCATATTGAACAGCAGCGTAAACAGCAGCGCCGTAATCGCCGCCACCAATACAACAATGAGAATGATTTTACTCCGTTTCGTCATGCTCCGTTTCCTCGTTTTCCTGTGGGATCCGTTCCGCCTGAATGCGGCTGATCCAGTTGTCCTCATATGATAACAGTGTATAGCGGATGCCGTCCTGCTCTGCCGAGAGCGTTTCGCCCTCCTCCGGAATGCGCCCGAGCAGATGCACGACAAATGCACTCATGGTGTCGAATTCATCATCCGGCTCAAACCGGATGCCGAGCTTCGGCAGAATATCCTCAGGGTCCGCCTCGCCCGCGATTGACCAGACGCCCTCCGCAAGCTCGGTGAACTCTGCCTCCTCATCGTCATATTCATCCTGAATGTTGCCGACGATCTCCTCGAGCAGGTCCTCCATTGTGACCATGCCCGCCGTGCCGCCGTATTCATCCGAGACGATCGCAAGCTGACTTTTATCGCGCCGCATCTGCTGAAAGACGTCTCTGCACTTTGCCGTCTCCGGTACAAAGCGCACCTCGCGCATCAGCTCGGTGACTGGGCAGTCCTTCGCCTTGCCGACAAGCGGCAGCAGGTCTTTGACCAGCACAATGCCGATAATCGTGTCAATCTGATTCTCATAGACAGGGATGCGCGAATAGCCGCCCTCGAGCGCGATGGCTGCGGTTTCCGTCGCGGTTGCGGTTTTCGGGACAGCGGTCATATCCTTGCGGTGTGTCATGACATCCGAGACAGACACATCGTCAAAGGTAAAGATGTTGTTGATCATCTCGCGCTGACTCTCCTCGATGCCGCCGGTCTCATTGCCCGCATCGACGAGCAGGCGGATCTCCTCCTCGGTCACAACGTCCACGCCGTCCGCTGCCGGAATCCGGAACAGCCTGCAGAGCAGCGCCGTGATGCCAGAGGCAATCGCCCAGAACGGCGTCAGCACAAGGATCAGCAGGCGCACCGTCGGGACGCAGAACTTCGCGAGCGCCTCACAGCGGTGCATCGCAATGCGCTTCGGGAACAGATCCGTCAGCACGGCGAGCACCGGCATCAGCGCGAGTGTCAGCAGCACTGCAGCGAGCATCGAGCCGCCCGGAAACGGGAACAGCACCGTGATGCGTCCGCCGAACAGCAGCCAGCACACCATGCCGATGAGCAGTGCCGAGAAAATCCGGTGCATGGTAAAGCTGCGGCGCATGCGCGTCGGTTTTTCGATGAGTTTATCAAGCGGCTGCCAGGCTTTGTCCTCTGCGGCGCGCGCATGCACAACCGCATCGTTGATCTCGGTCAGCGCAGTCTCGCATGCCGAGTACCACGCGCGGATAACTGCAAACAGCACCAGCAGCGCAATCACGATCCATAATCGGTCTCCGTCTTGTTCCATATTGTATCCTTTCTGCACATATCAGCGGAAATCTATAAAAAACATGCGCAAAGCGCACCCCGCAATTCTTCTTTCTGATTTCATGCGGCATCGGTATTGGTTTGATTATAGTACATTTTCAACTGTTTGTCAAGCGCGCGCAGATTCGCTCCCGATAAAGACGCAAGCCGGTCCTCAGATGAATGAGCACCGGCTTGCCGTAAGTTTCAATTCAATCGCAATCAGAGCTTTGCGAGCTTTTCCTTGAGCAGCTCCGTCGCCTCAACCGGATTCGCCGCACCCTTTGTCCGCTTCATGACCTGTCCCATGAGCGCCTTGATTGCAGCCTCCTTGCCGGCCTTGTAGTCCGCGACAGCCTTCGGATTCGCCGCAATGACCTCATCCGCAACCGCATTCAGCAGACCGGTATCCTGCACCTGCTCGAGCCCGAGCTCCTTGACAAGTGCCGCAACCTCGCCGCCCTTTTCGCGGTAGACTTCGAGAATCTTCGCCGGTGCCGAGCGGTTGATCTTGTTATCCGCGCAGAGATTCGTCAGCTCTGCCCAGACCTCCGCCGGAATGCCGACGGCATCCGCATCCGCGAGCATGAGATTTGCAAGCAGCTTCGGCTGTTTGACCTGCTCTGCCGCCGCCTGATAGAGATTCGCAAGCTTCGGCTCATCGCAGAGCGTTTTTGCCGTTGCCTCAGGCAGCTTATATTCATTGATATACTTTGCGAGACGCTCCTCCGGCAGATCGGGGATCATCGCGCGCAGTCTTGCGTGATCCTCGTCGGTCAGGATGATCGGCACAAGATCGGGATCGGGGAAGTAGCGGTAATCGTTCGCATTCTCCTTGACGCGCATCGAATAGGTCTTATCCTTCTCAGGATCATAGCGGCGCGTCTCCTGCACGAGCTCTCTGCCCGCTTCGGTCTCGTCGATCTGGCGCGCTTTTTCCGCGTCGATCGCCGCAACGATGTGTTTCAGGCTGTTGAGGTTCTTGATCTCGGTACGGGTATAGAGATTGGTATCGCCGACCGGACGGATCGAAAGGTTGACGTCGCAGCGCATGGAGCCGGTCTCCATCTGGCAGTCGGAGACGCCCACCCAGCGAACCAGCTCACGCAGGCGCTCGAGATAGGCTCTTGCCTGTGCAGCGGTGCGGATATCGGGCTCGGAAACGATCTCGATCAGCGGCACGCCGCAGCGGTTGCAGTCCGCGCCGGAGCCGGAATCCATATGCACGAGCTTACCTGCATCCTCCTCGATGTGGATACGGGTGATGCCGATGCGCTTCTCCTCGCCGTTGACATTGATGTCAATCCAGCCGTGCTCGCAGAGCGGATGATCGAGCTGCGAAATCTGATAAGCCTTCGGCAGGTCGGGGTAGAAATAGTTTTTGCGGTCCATTTTCGAGAAATGTGCAATCTCGCAGTTGAGCATCATGCCGGCTCTTGCAGCGAAATCGACAACCTGCTTGTTCAGCACCGGCAGCGTACCGGGCATACCCATGCAGACAGGGCAGCAGCGCGTATTCGGATCGCCGCCGTGGTCTGCCGGGCAGTCACAGAAAATTTTGGTCTTGGTGCGCAGCTCAATATGCACTTCCAGACCGATGACACTTTCATATTTTGCCATGTTATTTTAGCTCCTTATTCAAATTCGCCTGATCTGCTTCAATGATCTGCCGGACGATCTCCGGCGTAACGATATCCGGCAGCGGAACCGGCGCTGTACATGCTGCATCCCGTTTCTCCGGACGCAGGCAGGAATCCAGCGGGAAACACACCTGCCACGACAGATCCTCTGAAAAGATATGCAGCTGCAGCATCTTTCCGGTCAGCCACATGTCGTCATAATTCGGTTTGACATACCAGTAATAGGTTTTATTCTGACAGATCAGTTTGCGTTTGTTCCTGGTGTTGATTGCCATTTGCGCCCTCCGTTTCCGGTATCGGCATCATATAGCGGCATTTCGGAAATGCAGAGCAGCCGTAAAACCGATTGCCTGCATTCGCGCCCTTTTTCGCGGTACGCAGGACAAGAGCCGCGCCGCATCTGGGGCAGATCCTATCCGGTTCGATAGGTTGTTCCGACTTTTCCGTCAGCACTTTCTGTTCCTGCGGTTCCTTGACAGCATCCTTATGGAACCTGCTGTTGATATTATCAATATGTGACTGTTTCAAGGCTTCATCTGCATTTGTAAGGACAATCAGTTTTTGATGTATCTGCTCAATCTGTTCATCACTGAGCGAATCATCTATATTCTTCCAAAGATACATCATTTCGCTGATCAGATCATCCCGTTTGATCACGCTGAGATCATCCGATTTTGCATTTACTTTCTTTAATTCGCACCGATTTGAGAATACAATCAGTGAATAACAGAAAACATCTTCTCCCAGATAATTTTTCAGCCATTTGATATGTGTTCGGTTTTGCCTGATCGGATTGTAAAAACGGTTTTTCTGCTTGTTCGGAAGTGACTGCGTCCAGTATTGACTATATTCGTCGCCGAATATCCAGCCGGAATAGTTCTTGCTTTCAATTACGAAAATTCCCTTTTGCGTTATATACACAAGGTCAATTTCCGATGTGCCGCCGTCCTCTTTCGGGATATAAATATTTTTCAGTGTAACGCCCTTTTTGCCGAACAGCTTAACCCATCCCAGTTCAACCGCAGTCAGTGCTTCACCAAATGAACCGGTATCACCTTTCAAGAACGCGCTGACAACATCCCCAAGCATGCCCATGTCAATTACTTACCGCATTTCTCATACGCAGCAGCCGCCTGATAGAGCTTTGCCTCGGAGAAAGCAGGGCCGATGAGCTGGAATCCGACGGGGAGATTTGCGCCGTCCTGCGCGACGGTGCCGCAGGGGACGGAGATCGCGGGCAGACCGCCGAGGTTGACCGGAACGGTGCAGATATCGCCGAGTGCCATTTCCATCGGATCGCCGGATTTCTCTCCGATCTTGTAAGCCGGTGTCGGCGCAACCGGTGCAAGCAGCATGTCATATTTTGCAAACAGCTCCTTGAACGCGCCGATCAGCAGCGTTCTCGCCTGCTGCGCCTTTTTATAGTATGCATCGTAATAGCCTGCGGAAAGCACATAGTTTCCGAGCAGGATTCTGCGGCGGACCTCCTTGCCGAAGCCCTGTGTGCGCGTCTTGCGGTAGAGCTGATCGAGATCCTCAACGCCCTCCGCGCGGAATCCGTAGCGGATGCCGTCGAATCTTGCGAGGTTCGAGGACGCCTCCGCACAGCACAGCACATAGTATGCAGGCAGCGCATAGCTGACAGCCGGCAGCGAGCATTCCTCGATCTGCGCACCGGCGCTTTCGAGCTGCTTTGCCGCATTCCGCACAAGCGCCGCAACCTCCGCGTGGATGCCCTCGCCGAAATATTCCTTCGGCAGACCGATGCGCATGCCGGAAAGATCCTTCCCGATCAGCGCAGAATAATTTGTATCAAACTGCGGCAGCGAGGTCGAATCGCGGCGGTCATGGCAGGAGATCGCCTCGAGCACCTTTGCGTTATCCGCGACGGTTTTCGTCAGCGGACCGATCTGGTCAAAGCTCGATGCATATGCAACCAGACCGTAACGCGAGACCGTGCCGTAGGTCGGCTTCATACCGACCACGCCGCAGAACGATGCCGGCTGACGGATCGAGCCGCCGGTATCCGAACCGATCGCGAACGCGCACTCATTCGCCGCGACAGCCGCCGCAGAGCCGCCCGAGGAGCCGCCCGGAACATAGCCCGTCGCCGCCGGATTGCGGGTCAGCTGCAGCGCGGAGTTCTCCGAGGAGCTGCCCATCGCAAATTCATCCATGTTGGTCTTGCCGAGCATGACAGCACCGGCTTTCTTGAGCTGCTCCGTCACGCAGGCGTCATAGACCGGCAGCCAGTTCTCGAGCATTTTCGAGGCGCAGGTTGTGCGCACGCCCTTTGTGCAGATATTGTCCTTCATGGCAAAGGGGATGCCGGTCAGCGGACCTGCAGTGCCCTCTGCGAGCATTTTGTCCGCCGCTTCCGCCTGCCGGTAAGCCTCATCTTCGGCAACGGTCAGGTAAGCCCCGATCGTTCCGTCAGTTTCCTTGATCGCGCTGAGCGCATCTGCGGCAAGCTCCTTTGCGGTGACTTCCTTGTTCTGCAGCAGCGCCGAAAGCGCCGCAATATCCATTTCACTGTATTTCATATCCGCGCTCCTTTCAGCCGATGACCTTCGGCAGGGTAATCAGACCGTCCTCGGATTCCGTACCGGAAAGCAGCAGGTCACGGTCAAGGCGCGGCGAAAAGGGTTCATCCTCACGCAGCACATTCGTCAGCGGCGCGATGTGTGCCGTCGGCTCAACACCCTCGGTGTCGAGCGCGGAAAGCTGCTGGAAGAAGGTCAGCATTTCCGCAATGCTGCCGGAGAGGGCTTCTGTTTCGTCCTCGGGAATGTCCAGTCTGGAAAGCCATGCGAGCGTATCCAGTGTTTTTGCCTCTAACTGCATAATCGTTCTCCTTCAAATTGAAATCGGAATTGCCTATCCTATCTATTATAGCACATTGTGATACAAAAAGCAAGATAAGAGAATCATGATTTCCGCTGCAAATATCTTTCCGGAGACCTTTCGATCAATGGAGCCGCGCACGGCGCGGTTATAGCACATTGTGATACAAAAAGCAAGATAAGAGAATCATGATTTCCGCTGCAAATATCTTTCCGGAGACCTTTCGATCAATGGAGCCGCGCACGGCGCGGTTATAGCACATTGTGATGCAAAAAGCAA
>JAFWUX010000079.1 GCA_017523995.1 Oscillospiraceae bacterium
AAGATATCTGCTTGTCTTTTTGCCATGATACTGCGTTAGAAATCCTTGCCTTGCGTCAGCAAGGCTGCGGCTTTCTGCCTTGTCTCATGACAAAAATCCTGCGCATCTATTCTTCAAGATTTAATTGGTACATCAATATAAAAACCCGCTTCGATCCGATGTGACCGAAGCGGGCTTTTGTCTGTTCAGAAAACGGGTGCGATCAATAGATTAGTACACACCTGCTGCGTTGAACGCAGTGATGATGTGCAGCACCTTGGAAGGATAATACGGATCACCGGTCTGGCTCATGACTTCGTTTGCAGCTGCGAGGAATGCCGCTCTGCAATCGGAGAAGGTGATATTTGCCGTATCGGTGGTGTTGTACTTCGAGAGCGAGACCAGCCAGATCTTTGCGAGCAGCTCCTTGTTGTTGACAAAGTAGCTGGACTGTGCCATCGTGTATGCAACGTGGGAGATGACCGTCGAACCTGCCGCGTCCAGATTGGAAGCATACGGATTTGCCGCAGCAGCAGCCTGCCACTGGCTGTAGTCAGTGTAATAGGTGGCGCCCGGTGTCTTGGGATTGTGGGTGTTCGCCGGATTTGCGATATCGCGGAAGGAGTAATAGCCTGCGGGCTTGGTCACGCCGTTCTTGGTGAAGACCGTTGCGCCGACCTTCCAGTCATTGTTCTCGTCTGCGAGCTCTGCAAAGATATCGCTGTAAGCCTCGGAAAGTGCCGCAGCTTCGCGCGAAAGCTGAGAATAATTATCCCAGCCGAACGCCGCCTGCGTGACAAGATGACCGTATTCATGCGTGACAACGTCAGTTGCGCTGCCGAGGAACTTCACGGCACTCTCCTGCGACTGGTCGCTGGAACCGAGGCCGAAGAACAGCGTATCGCCCAGCGCCCATGCATTCTCGCGCTCGCCGCCGTTGCCGCCCGGCATATAGGTTGCGTGGTCATTGATCGCGACATAGAGACCGGTCGGGGTGTAGCCGAGATTGTCAAAGTAGTCATATGCCTTTTCAACATTGTAGAGGCCGCACTGCGATGCCTGCCAGTAATCATAGGAGCCGGTGTAGGCGCCGAGATTGTCATTATAATTCACATTGACCGTATGACCGGGTGCCGAGCTGGTGCTGACCGCGCGGATATTTCTGCCCGGCTCAAAGAGATAATCCTGATAATCGGTTTTGCTGGTGCAGTATTCGAGCTTGATGGTCGAATTGCGGTAGCTGTTCCACATATACGAGCTCTTGGTCATAACGGTTTTGGGGTAGAGTGTGATTGCGCTTGCTGTCAGGGATGTGCTGAGAGATGCTGCGATGCAAAGTGCGGAAACGGAGGCTGCAATGGTTTTGAGTTGCTTCTTCATGTGTGATACTCCTTTACAATCATTTTGGTATGCAGCGGGTGCTGCACCCTGTTTTCTATTGTAGCGGATGTGATTTTCTTGCACAACTCATATATTGCGATGAAATCGTCAAATATTGCTGATTGTGAATATTTTAAGATTCATATTCATTCCGATTTGTTAAAGATTCCGCCTGATAGCAAGAGCATCAAAATAAAAAAGTTGTACGCCGTGAATATTTCCACATAGCGTACAACTGTTTCTTTATTTGACAATATTGCTCACTTGGAGTGTGCAACCTGATCCATGGGAATCTGCACCAGATCCTGACCGTTGACGATAAAATGTATTGTGGTCAGATAGTGCTTTTCCGGATTGAATACATAGGGGAACGATATGGTCACCCAGTTTCCGGTTTCCTGACTGCATTCACTGCTCATTGAAAAGCGGTTGTTCTGGTCAACCATCGCGCGCCATTCCCATATGAAGCGCGGAAGATCCGTGTCACAATAGTAGCAGATCTGCGGCGCGGTCGTATTCGGATTGTCTGCAATGTAATAGATGATTCGCTCCCTGCCCTCCTGGACATATCGCGTATAGCCGGGCATGTCCTCCTCCGGCGACTGATGTTTGAGCGCATGATCCTCGTCTTCGTACAAAGTGTAGGTGCAATTCTTTACGTCCCGAAACAGCTCATCATCCGCGTCCAGCCGTGCGCTGAAAATAATCAGCAGAACGCTCCAGAACAGAACGATCAGGAAGAATCCGCTGAGAATGCAGATCAGCGCAACTCGAAGCGGAGACATGAGTTTCGTCTTTTTTTTGCCGAGCGAATGCTCTGCAACGCGACTGTCCAGATAGCGCCTGTACATATTCTTATAGACAGCGACGCACAGCGATGTGATTCCGACAACCGCAAGAACCGAAAGAATCAGAAAAAAGATTACAACATATGAAACACCCATAATAGTTCTCCTTTCAGATACCGAGCGTGTCCTTGAACATATAATAATATGTTCGCGTGACATCGACACGCGCCCCGTCGGACATTGTCAGAATAAATTTCTGCCCGAGCATGGGACGGATGCTTTTGATATGGTTGATCGAAACAATCGCGGAATTGCTGACGCGGATAAATTCCTGCGGATCGAGAATCTCCTCCAGCCTGCGCAGCGGATCGGAAAGCCTGCACGAAAGCCCGTCACAATAGGCAATGATCTCGTGCGCAAAGCTTTCGATATGTGAGATGTCAGCGGTTTTGAGCCTGTATATTTCATCGCCGTTCCGCCCGATCAGATGCGACGCATAGACATTCTTCTCCGAGAGAATGAGGTCGGCGCTGTCGTCGATCTCGGCGCCGTGAACGGTCAGCCAGTCTGCAAGCTCCGCATATCGCTGCTCGCTGACCATAAGCCGGATTTTCATCGGGTTATCCCCCCCTTTGTTTTTCTGATCTTATCATATCATAATTCGCGCACAGACGCAAGTGCCCTTGCACAGCTTGCATCTGCCGGTTCCTGAATTACACCGCGGTGCCGCTGTTCTGCGCTTGACAAACTGCATAAATTGCTGTATAATAAGCCTAAGATGCAGCTGCATCTGAAAGAACATCCACTGGAAACAAGACGTCAAATGAAAAGGAGGAACCAGTTATGGTTACGGTATCCACTTATGCAGAACTTCAGCAGGCAGTCATGCGCGATGAGCCGTGCATTCGACTGGAGGCACATGCAAAACAGTATTACGAAAGAAAAGTCAATGATCTGCTGGGCGGCGGCGTTGTCGGCGCTCTGCCGGGACTGATGGTCGCAGGCCCGCTCGGCGCGGCAGTCGGCGCACTGGTCGGCGCAACGGTCGGCAATGCCCTGACAAACCGCGAACCCTCTGAGCAGGATGTCGCAAAGTTCCTCGTCCGCTATTACCGCAAGTCCAGCACCGGTGTCACCTTCATCGAGCTGACACACAGATAATATGCACAGGTAAACTGAGCCGCTTCATTCGGGTGAATGGAGCGGCTCGTTTTTTTGCAGAATCCGTTTTCCGTGTTCGCAGAAAAATTTAGATGATTTCGGTTCCGGTTTGTGGTATGATAAAGCCATGGAAACCGGAAAGGCACAAACAGCAGATCATCTTCAAAAACATGATGAAAAGAATGTGCCTTGTATGATGCATAACGGTTCAGACAGCAGCCCGTTCTGGATTTCACGCCGGAGGGGCGGGGCGCAGCCCATGCCGCCGGTGCCACAAAACGAACCGTGTCGGCATCAGCCGGAAAAAACATCCCGTCCGCAGAGAACGGCATCAACCGCAGCCCGTAAAATCACCTGTTAAGTGTATCACGGTGCCGTGATGCAGACAGTTACAGCAGCCCATTGATGTGGTTAATCGCAGGTTCGAATCCTGCCCTGCGATCCTTACAGGATCGTGAAGGAGTAAAACTGTCTGGTGGATCCTGCGGACGGGAAAGATGAAATACAACACGGCACAAGCCGGAAAGGAGCATATCATGCTGAATCTGCTGAAAAAAGAATCGAATATCACAAGAACCGAGAACGGCGCTCTGACGCACCGCTCCTCCGGTACAGACTGCATGGATCTGTTCTTCCGTGCGGGCGGCATGCGCGGTGCCGCAGAATCCGAGATCGCCGATCTCGTCTGCCGTGCATATATCGAGGATCCCGTCAAGACGATGAAGATTCTGTTCTATGTCCGCGATATCCGCGGCGGCATGGGTGAGCGCCGGTTCTTCCGGATCGCCATGCAGACGCTTGCCGCAATCGCGCCGGAATCCGTCTGCCGGAACCTGCCGCTCTTTGCGGAGTACGGCAGATTCGATGACCTCTGCGCACTGCTCGGCACATCCTGCGAGGCGGAAGCAATCGCAGTGATCCGGACGCAGTTTCAGGCTGACCTTGCGGCAATGGCGGCGGAAAAGCCCGCCTCGCTGCTGGCAAAGTGGCTGCCCTCTGTCAACGCCTCCTCCGCGGAGACCTGCGCTATGGGCAGAAAGATCGCAAAGGCGCTCGGGATGAACGAAAAGCAGTACCGGAAGTCGCTCTCTGCACTGCGCCGCTATACGGACATCATCGAGAACCGGCTGCGCACCTATGACTACACCTTCTCCTATGAGAAGCAGACCTCCGGCGCAATGATGAAGTACCGCAAGGCGTTCATCCGGAATGACCGTGACCGCTACACGGCATATCTTTCCGCGGTTGAAAAGCATGAGGCGGTGCTGCACGCGGATACGCTGTATCCCTATGAGATCATCCGCTCCTGCAAGGCAAACTGGATGGGCACGATGAGCAAAGAGATGCATGCGGCAGAGCGGCGTGCACTGGATGCTGCATGGAGAAATCTGCCGGTATACGGCGCGGGCACGGAAAATGCGCTTGCCGTTGTGGACGGCTCCGGCTCGATGTATACGAACCGGTGCTCCCCGCGTCCGATTGACGCTGCGCTCTCGCTGGGTATCTACTTTGCAGAGCACAACCGCGGTGCATTTGCAAATCACTTCATCACGTTCTCGAAGAATCCGCAGCTCGTGGAGATCAAGGGCGGAGATATCGTCGAAAAGGCGCTGTTCTGCTCGACCTACTGCGAGGCAGCAAATACGAATCTCGAAGCGGTGTTTGATCTGATCCTGCAGACGGCGGTGAAAAACCGGCTGCCGCAGGCGGAGCTGCCCGCAAAGCTGTACATCATCTCCGATATGGAGTTTGACGGCTGCATCATCGGCGGCAATGACCGGACAATGTTCGGGACAATGCGCCGGAGATACGCACGGTACGGCTATGTGCTGCCGCAGATTGTCTTCTGGAATGTTGCATCTCGGAATCAGAATATCCCCGTCACGGCATCGCAGACAGGCGCTGCGCTGGTCTCGGGCGCGTCGGCGTCAATCTTCGATATGGTGGCAGGCGGCGAGCTGACACCGGAAACGATCATGAACCGCGCAATCGAAACCGAGCGCTACGCAAAGGTGTGCTAAAGAGGTGTCTCCGACGGATCTGAAATGGGGACTCCGTCCCCAAACCCCTGCTGGGGATATTATCCCCAGACCCCATGTTTATGTATGAATAAAAGAAAGCCGCCCGAATTTACGTGATGCAAAATCGGGCGGCTTTTATTATGCTTCGATATCCTCGATCGGGACACAAAACTGCAATCCTGATCTTGAATCATTCGTACTTTAGCATATCGGCTGTCGGTTCCACCGACTTATGAGAACAGGTGCAGCAGGGCGTCGGCAAGTTCGGGGGTGCAGTTGCCTTTGTCCACTCTGTTTTTCGATACATCCTGCGGAATCAGTCCGTCAAGGTCTCTGGTGAAAGTGGTAAAGAGAACCGAAAAGCCCTGATCGTCCTTTGCCCTGAGAACCAAATCCCAGCAGAACTGCTGCGTTTTCTCATCATAATACATCGGCGTTACCATACAGTTTGTGATCTGATACTGCTCCGCGAATGCCGTGAGGTTTTCGCAGATGCTTTCCTGATACGCTTTGGAAAAACAGGATGCGATCGTTTCTGCCCGTGTCCATGATTTTGTTTCCCTGCCGCCGAACTGCGGCAGCGATTCTGCAGGTTCTCCAAGCTGATGCAGCATCGAACAGAACCTGCCGCCGGAAAGCAGATTCGGTTCATTCAGATAGTGCATTGTGCTGCAGAATACATTGGTATCGGCATCGGTATATTGTTCGCCGGAAGGATGGTCTGCGCTGTCATCCGCCATGATATTGTAGCTGCCGTCCGCTGAACGGATGAAGTAGAGAAAAAGTGCGCGGTCATTTTCATAAATCAGGCTGACCGAAGTTTGCAGAAAAGTCGGATCATAGCCTGCAGAGCTGCCGAAATCGCCGTATCCGGACAGCGTTTTTACGGATTTCAGCTTGAGATCGCCGTATTCGGCGGCGTAGCTTTCGTTCAGCATGTCAGCCGCAGTCCGGCAGGAATCCTGATAGGTGTGGTCTGCGGCGTAATCCTCGTTCCGGCTGCGCAGAGAACTGAGCAGCGGCGTGATTTCTGAGAAATCACCGTTTTGTATCGGCTTGACCAGATGCCGGACATGCATCTGCTCAAAGACTGTTTCAAAGCTCGGGAACGTATCATCCATGCTGCGGTGAAGCTGTGCGGCGCTCATTCTGGCAAGCAGCAGAAGCAGCAGCGTGAGCAGAATCAGCAGCCCGCAGCTGAGCAGCCGGTTCTTTTTCATCTTCCGGCTGACTTTTTTGAACACCCTTGCTTCATCGGGGATCTGCTCCGGCTCGGGCTGCGGCGCCTGCGGTGTTGCCTCGCAGAGCTTCCGGCAGGCGCCGCAGTCTTTGATATGCGCATCGACGAGTGCGCGGGTCTCCTCTGAGCAAAGCCCCTCGCAGTAAAGCGGAATAAGATCCTCAATGACCTTGCAGCTCAGTTTTTCTTCGTTCATATGACACCCTCCTGTTCCAGCAGTTCGATCAGCTGCTTTTTGGCGCGGAAAAATGTGACGCGCGCCCAGTTTTCCGTTTTGCCGAAAACCGCGCCGATCTCTTTGAAGCTCAGCTCCGCAAAGATGCGCAGCGAAAAAATCTCTCTGTAGGGCTCCGCAAGGCGGTGCAGCATCCGGTGGATTTCGAGCGCCTGCATTTTATCAGAGAGCCGCGCTTCGAGATTCTCCGTATCCGCCGCATCGGGCACGGCATCCAGCGGCAGATTGCGGGTTTCGGCTTTTTTGCAGTGGTCGAGCCAGAGGTTCCGCGCAATGGTGCACAGCCATGTTTTGACCGTGCAGCCGCCGCGGAATGTGCCGAATTCGGTCAGCGCGCGGAGCATGGTATCCTGCAGAATATCCTGCGCGAGCTGTTCATTGCCGCAGAGCCGCAGAAGATACCGGTAGACATCGGCGGCGTATCGCCGGTAGATTTCGTCAAAATCCGCATTCTCTGCCATTGCGTTTCACCTCCCCTTCTGTTTATTGGACGAATGACCTGCCGGATTCGTTACAGGAAATATCCAAAAAAAAAGCTGCTTCAGAATGCGGTTCTAAAGCAGCTTTCGGATTATAATGCCGATTCAGCGGGCGATCATCAGGACAAAGCTGAGCACGCGCGTGATCGCAAACTGCATGCCGAGCACAAGCATGACATTCAGCAGACTGGTGCCGCCTGCGGTGCGGATTCTCGCTCTGGATTCCTCCGGCGTCGCGGTATCCTGTTTGATCTGCCGGATGCGGCGCTGCGCAAAGCGATAATACATATAGTTTGCGCGCAGTCCCCAGATGACGGAGCAGATCAGATACAGCACGAACGAAACCGTATAGACCGCGCGAAATGTCGTGGTTGTGACATCCGCCCACGGAATGCTGATATCCATTTGCTGCTTGAGCAGCAGAATGATCGTCGGAATCTCAAACAGCGAATTGAGAACCAGTGCAAGCATCGCGCTGCCCCACATTTTTCGGTTTGCAAAATAAAAATGCGGACAGAGCAGGCTCAGAAAATTGAACGAGATTTTTTTGCCGGTGCGCTTCATCAGGCGAAACAGCGGCAGATAATAAAAACGGTTTGTCCGGATGAAATCAGAGGCTTCCGCAACGGAGATGCCGTCGAGCTGCTCCTCCGGATCGAGCCCGAGACAGGGATCCTCCAGATTGATGCGGATGCCATCATAGAGCTCCGGATTCAGCCCGGGCGCCTCGCCGGATTCGCGTGCGGCAGCCTGCTCGGCTTCTTCGGCACGGCGCTCCTCGGCGCGCTTTTCCTTCTCCTGCTCCTGATACTGCTTGATCCAGCTCTGGCCGCTTTCGTGCAGCGCTTCATTGATGCATTTACCGTTTTGTTTCCAGCAAGCCCTGTGATAGGGCGTGCCGCATTCCGGACAGGTCACGATGTCATCCTGTTCGTCAAAGGGCCTGCCGCAGACGATACAGGGCTGCCCGACATATTCCTGCATATACTCCCGCCTTTCGAGATCGGATTCATTGCCTATATTCTACCACATCTTCCGCGGTTTTACAAGTCCGGCGGCGGCTTTTTCATGCATTCTTCACGATTCTGACGCATCCGGCGGTGCATTTTTGCATTTGACCGCCTGAATCGCGGATTTTTTTGAAAAAACACTTGCTTTTTTCCGGAAAGTATGGTATACTAAAAGCAATCGTTTGCCGGCGGAGCTCCGCCGCAGAGAAAGTAATATAGAAGAAAGGAAAGTCTGAACCCATGAGCGTGATTGAAATCATCGGCGGCATTGTCCTGCTGCTTGCAACTGTATTGATCGTATTCTTCTGCCTGATGCAGGATCAGAAGCAGGATCAGAACATGACTTCCGCAATTACCGGCGGCAGCTATGATTCCGCTTTCAGCAAGAATGAGAGCAACACCAAAGAAGCAATCCTGAAAAGATGGACCAAGTGGCTCGCAATCATTTTCTTTGTTGTGACACTGGTTGTTACGATCGTTCCGGTTTATCTCAAGTGATGACCCAACGCAGAACATGCCCTGTGCTCGAAAGAGTGCAGGGCTTTTGTTTTGCAGGCAACGCCCGCATGCACTGATCTAAGGAATCACTGATCAAATCGGTATCTCCGGTGGATTTAAAATGGGGCTCCGCCCCATACCCCGCCAAAGGGACACTGTCCCTTTGGAATCCCGCTTTTAGACAAAAAAAGAAAAACGTACTTTTCTATTGCATCCTGAAATGGGATTCTTAAGGGGCATTTGACCCTTAAGCAGGGGCTTGGGGGCGGCGCCCCCATTAGAATCCGCCGGAGGCACTTCATTCAGTGGTTCCTTAAAGCGCTCCGGAAGGCAATTTACGGCAGAAATCAGGATTCTCTTGTCTTGCTATTTCAGATATAATATGATATAATAAGGAAAATGCGGTTTATGCCGCCCGAATACAAACCGGAAAGGAGTATCATCATGGCAGGACGCAGACATTCCCATCATCCGAAGCCGCGCAGCAGTATGAAAAAGGCTGACCGCAAGGGCGCGGTGCGTTCCAAAAAGGAATATGAGGAGAAGGCTGAGGTGCAGGTTCCCGAGGAGCAGATCACTCACTTTGCAAACCGCATCACAACCTTCCTGAACAAAGCGAACGGCAGACCGGTCTCGCGGGCTGATCTCGCCGCAAAATGCCGCGGCAGAGGACAGGCTGCCTATCTGCGCGCTCTGAAAAAGCTGATCACCGAGGGTGTGATCGCCGAGCGCCGCAGCGGCTATGCGATGGCATCCGCCGCAGGCATGTACCGCGCCGTTGTGACGCGCATCAGCCGGACATTCGGGTTTGCAAAGCCCGAAACCGGCGACAAAGAGGTCTTTATCGCGGGCAGAGACTTAAAAGGCGCCATGCCCGGCGACATCGTCCTGCTGATGCCGACCGGCGAGCGCAACGGTACACCGGAAGCTGCCGTGCAGGTCATCATCACACCGGCTTCTGTGCAGACGGCGGGCATGCTCATCGAGGAATCGGGCGAGGTGCGTTTCCTTTCCGATTCGCTCTGCCGTCAGCCGCTCGTGATCGAAAACGCAGAGGACTGGCGCGAACATCTCGGGGACAAGGTTCTCGCAACTGTGACAACCCGCGGCGCGCGGCATTCCGAGCACATTGTCCGCGTGGATGTCTCGCTCGGCAGTGCGGAATCCGCGCGCGCCTGTGCAGAGGCGCTGGTGATTGTCAGCGGCGTCCCGACGGAGTTTCCGCCCGATGTGCTCGCAGAGGCGGAGCGTCTGGAGCAGCGCGGCATTCCGGAGGAGGAACTGAACGGCAGACTCGATCTGCGCAATCCCGAAGACATCATCTTCACGATTGACGGCTGGGACGCAAAGGATCTCGATGACGCGATCTCAATCGCGAAGACGGAAACCGGCTACCGGCTCGGCGTACACATCGCGGATGTCTCGCACTATGTGCAGCAGGATTCGCCGCTCGATACCGAAGCGATCTCCCGCGGCACGAGCATCTACTATGCCGATCAGGTGATCCCGATGCTCCCGAAGGCGCTGAGCAACGGCATCTGCTCGCTGCATCCGGATGTGGACAGAATGGCGTTTTCGGCACTGATGGAGCTCGATGAGAACGGCGAAATCCGGAGCTACCGCTTTGAGAAAACCGTGATCCGGTCGGCGGTCAAGGGTGTCTACCGCGAGGTCAATGCGGTGCTTGCGGGCACGGCATCGCCGGAGATTGAAGAAAAATATGCGGCGGTCAAGCCGTCGCTGATTCTGCTGAACGAACTGCGCGAAAAGCGGCTCGCTGCGCGTGCGGAGCGCGGTGCGCCGTCGATTGAGGCGGAGGAGAGTGCCTTTGTCCTCGATGAAAACGGCATCTGCACCGAGGTCGCACCGCGGACGCGCGGCATGGGCGAGGAGCTGATCGAAGAATGCATGCTGCTCGCGAATGAAGCGGCGGCGCGTCTGGCAAAATCGAAGTCGCTGCCGTTTGTCTACCGTGTCCACGCGCAGCCGCCGGAGGAAAAGGCGCTGCGTCTGGCATCGGCGCTTGACCGGCTCGGCATCAAGCATCCGGCACTGGATGCACCGAAGCCGAAGGATTACGCGCAGGTGCTGAAAAATGCGGCGGAAAGCCCGCTCAAGCCCGCCGTGCATCAGATGGTGCTGCGCAGCATGGCAAAGGCGGATTACGAAACCGATCCGCTCGGGCATTTCGGTCTGGCGCTGGCGGATTATGCACATTTCACATCGCCGATCCGCCGCTATCCCGATCTTGCGATTCACCGCATCCTGACGGCATATCTCGCAGGCGAAAAACCGGAAAATGCGCGGCAGTTTGCAAAGGCGGCGGCGATTGCGGGCAGCAGCACCGAACAGCGTGCCATGCAGCTCGAGCGCGACTGCGATGACCGTTACCGTGCGGAGTGGGCAAAACAGCATCTCGGCGAAGCCTTTGACGGCGTAATTTCCGGTCTGACCGAATTCGGCATCTATGTGATGCTGCCGAATACCGCGGAGGGCATGGTTCCGCTGGATGCGCTGACAACCGATGCCTATACCTATGACGGATTCTTCTCGATGCATGCAGAGGGCAGCGGCGTGACCTATACGCTCGGTATGCCGATGCGTGTGCAGATCACGCGCGCGGATATCAACAGCGGCAATATCGACATGGCACCTGCCTGAATGCAAAACACCCTGAGATTGGAGATAACAGATGAAAACCTATACAGATGACGAACTGGCGCGCCGGCTCTACGGCATCGCGGCGGAGCGGATGCAGGCTGCAAACCGGAATATGCCCTGCTCGGAGGCGGTCTTTTCCGTCCTGACGGCTGCAGCGCCGGATGCGGTCAGCTATCCTGCAATGGCGCAGCTCGGCAATGCGGATTTTCTCGAAGCCGCCTATCTGCTGCTGCTCGGGCGCCCGCTTGACGATCCCTCGCGCGGCGTCTGGGAGGCGCAGCTTGCACTGCCGGAGCCGGATTTCCGGACCGCCGTGCTGAAAACAATCATCCAGTCCGCGGAGTATCAGAAGCGGCGCATTCCGCTGACGGGATGTCCGCTGAAGCTCTCGGACGATGAACCCGACCAGAATCTGCTGATTTCCTCGCAGGCCATGCCGGAGCGCCTTGTCCGCATCTATCAGCGGATGCCGCGCTTTCTGCAGAAGCTCGCGAAGAAGATCGCCGGAAAGGAGTGACGCAAATGACGAATATCTACATTGATTTGTCGCGTCTTTGCCTGACGCCCTTCACAACCGGCATTCAGCGCGTTGCAAAGGAGATCGTCCTGCGCATGCTGCAGGATTCCTCTGTCTCGGTGACACTGCTCGCGACGCTCCCCTCGCAGACTGCGTGGCGGGTTCTGCCGCATGAGGCGTTCATCCGCTATTATACGGAGAAAACGGGCAGTCCCTACGGCGAGGGCAGACCGCAGATTCTGACGCCGGATGAGATCCCTTCCGGCGCGGTGTTCTTTGATATCGACAGCGCATGGAACATGCCGATGCACCGCGGCTGGCTGTTCCCGAAGCTGAAAGCGCGCGCCGTCACGGTTGTGCCGCATCTCTATGACCTGATCCCCGTGACCGACCCGCAGTATTTCCATGAGCAGACCATGCGGCAGTTCCTCTCGTGGGTGACGGCGGTTCTGCAGTATGCTGACCACATCATCTGCAATGCCGAGGCAACAAAAGCCGCGCTGCATACGCTCTGTGAAAGTCTGGAACTGCGGACGCCTGCATGCTCGGTTGTGCCGCTCGGTGCGGACTTTGCCAAAAAAGCCGCCGATGCGGACGATGCCGATACAGCCCTGCTGGAACAGCTGCCGCAGTATCGCTATCTGCTGATGGTCGGCACGATTGAGCCGCGCAAGAATCACCGCCTGCTGCTCGATGCGGTGCCGGAGCTTGCAAAGCGCGGCATCAAGGTTGTGTTCGCCGGAAGAATCGGCTGGAACATGGATGCGTTTGCGAAGGAAATGGCAAAGCATCCGGAAAAGGACAAAAACTTCTTCTTCGCGCAGGGACCGACCGACGCGACAATTCAGGCGCTCTACCGCAATGCGCTGGCAGTCGCCTTCCCGACGAAAAATGAGGGGTTCGGTCTACCGATTGTCGAAGCCTATATGAACGGCACACCTGTGCTCGCCTCGGATATTCCGGTGCTGCGGGAGGTCGGCGGCAGTCTCGCGGATTATTTTGATAACACAAGCATTGACTCGCTGCTTGCCGCAGTTGACCGCCTCGCATCCGATGAAGCGGCATATCAGCAGAAGCGCGCGGAAATCGCCGCGTACCGTCCGCGGACATGGGACACCGCCGCCGCCGAAATGACGGCTGCGCTCAAATCCTGCGGCAGCATGCAGGGCACACTTTCATCCGATATCCGCATTTCGCAGATGGTTGTGCTGACCGCGCGCAATGAGGATCTGCTGCGCACACTGCCGTATCTGGACGCGAACATGCCGTTTGTTGAGCGCCTGCTGGTGATCTGTCCGCAGCGGAATGTCAGCGAACTGAAAGCCGCGTGGCAGGGCAGAATCCGCCTTGATTTCTTCACGGATGAGGAGCTGCTCGCAGGCGAATCGCTGCCGGAGGATCACACCACGCGCAATTTCTATCTGCGCTGCCTGCTGATGCAGAAAGCGCCGCTCAACGATGTGTTCATCATGACGGACGATGATTACCGTCCGCTGGTGCCGGTAACCGAGGACTTCTTCCTACAATCCGGCAGGTATCAGGCGTATTACTGCTACGATCTGCGGCAGTGGCGCGGCACGCAGGGCAATTACACATCCTATGACCGCAGCATGTTCCGGACGCGCGACTTCCTTGCCGCGCAGCATCTTCCGGCTTTGCAGTATTCATCGCATCAGCCGCAGGTCATCGACCGGAAGCTGTATCTGGAAATGCTCGCGGCGAATCCCGATATTCAGATGAGCGGGCTCGATGAATGGAGCAGTTATTTCAACTGGTGCATCGCGAAATATCCGGAGCGCTTTGCAGCACGGCGGTATTGTTCCGCATGCTGGCCGGGGTCTGTCTCGGATTGGCAGCTCTGGTGCGAGCCGGAATCACTGGTTTTCGAGAATTTCTATGACGCGCTCTATGACGAAAACCGCGTATTTGCAGGACTTCCGAAGGAGTATGATCCGAAGTCGCACGCGCGGGAATCGGCGGAGAAGATTCGCCGCTGGAGCGCTGAGCTTGCAAAGCAGCGCGCGGAGCATGCCGCCATGCAGACCTATGCCGAGATGTACCGCGACCGTTACAACCGTCTGCCGGAGTTTCTGCTGACAGCAGCGGACGGCGCACCGGTGCTGAATATTCCGGCGCTGCTGTATCTGCCTGCAGGTGCGGTGATCCGTCTGCCGCTGCTGACCGATGACGCCGCGCGCAGCCTGACCGAACCGGTCATCTACAGCATTGACGATGAAAACGGCAGACACATCATGCAGCCGCGTGAGGTAATCCCCGCGGAGGTGGATGCCGGTGTGCCGCCCGAGCTGATTCTGCCGCTGCCGCCCTATGCGTTTCGCGGCATCCTGACACTCCGCTGCGGTGAATCAACCGCCAACTGCGCGCTCTCCTGCGCGGGGTAAAGGTATCTCCGATGGATTGATAATGTGGGGCTTACAGTGTTGCTGCGCAAACTGTGCCCCAAACCCCTCGCTGGGGTCATTGACCCCAGACCCCATTTTGTTATTCACTTTTCACTTTTCTCTATTCATTATTCACTCGTACCCCAGCCCCCGTGTGTATACTGAAACAAAACAAAGCCGCTCCATTCACGCTGATTGGAGCGGCTTTACTTATGTGTACGCATCCAAGGCGAAAGTTTTGATCAAACTTTTTCAAAAGTTTGCAGGTTTCCAAAGGGCAGCGCCCTTTGGTCGCTCTCCGCAGAGAGCGAAACT
>JAFWUX010000080.1 GCA_017523995.1 Oscillospiraceae bacterium
AGACGAGGACGATGAAGACGAGTACGAGGACGATGAAGACGAGTACGAGGACGATGAAGACGAGTACGAGGACGATGAAGACGAGTACGAGGATGATGATGACGAGTACGAGGACGATGATGACGAGTACGAGGATGACGATGACGAGTACGAGGACGATGATGACGAGTACGAGGACGATGATGACGAGTACGAGGATGATGATGACGAGTACGAGGATGATGATGACGAGTACGAGGATGACGAAGACGAATATGAGGATGATGAAGCGGAATCCGGCAGCGATGTGACGGAAACCGCAGCACCGGCGGAACCGGAAAAGCCGAAGAAGGAAAAGTTCGAGGTCAAGATCGACTATGACAGCATTGACTTCGACGAGGACTTTGACGATGAAGAACCGGAGCAGCCGGAAACGCAGGTCAAGGCGCCTGTCCGCACGGTCAAGGATACCGGCGATGACGATGAACTGTTCAGCGATGCACCGACATTCGGCGAGCGCGCGGGCGGATTCTTTGCATCGCTGAAGGACAAGCTCACAGGTCTGAAGGATTCGCTGCTCGGCAAGCTCCAGCACGATCCGCTGGAGGACGAGGAGTTTGCAGCGCTTGCCGAGGAGCTCGAGGATGATTTCGAGGATGATCTCCCGAAAGCGGATGCCGATGATGCCGGATACACCGGACGGCATTCCGGCGATGCGGATGCAGATGCAGATGCAGATGCGGATGAGATCACAGAGGAAGATGATTTCGACGAGGACGATGAGGATGACAGCACCTATCACGGCGCACACTTCTGAGCGCCGGAACCGCCCTGACGAAAACGGAAAGGAACGCCGCCTATGAACCGCCGCCTGAAGCTGCTGATTCTTGTGCTGCTGTTTGCCGTGCTCTGCCTGAGCGCCGCGATCGTCAGCTTCCGGCTCGCTTCTCCGGCAGGCGAACAGCCCCAGCCGGAAGCGCAGCCCGCAGGCAACCGCAGCGCCGTCACACTCTTTGAGGGCACAAACGGGCTCTGGGGCGCAAAAAACGCCAGCGGCAGAGTGCTGATCGAGCCGACATGGTTTTATCTGCGCACGATGAGCGATTCCGTGCTGATCGCACGCCGCAGCGCCGGCAAAAGCGCGGAGTACGGGCTGATCCGGACGAACGGCGAGCAGCTTGTCCCGTTTATCTATCACTCGATTGTGCCGGTGGCAGCATCCGGCTCCGATCTCTGGATCGCATCCTTTGAGGAAAACGGCAGAGAGTGTGTGCATCTCTATCATGCAGACGGCACGCGCTGGTCTGATACGGCGTGGGATTCCTGCTCCTATGAGGACGGGATGCTCCTGCTGGAAACCGGCGGAAACCGCTGGCTGGGCGCGCTGAACGGTCAGCACATCGGCTGGACGGAATGGCACACCGCCTATCCTGTCGGGCTGCACACGCTGACACTGGATTTCAGCGAAGCGGAGCTCAAACGGCTCCCCTCTGCGGATATCCTCACGGATATCGGGGAGGCGGCAGCCGGATATCTGCGCTATCTCTTTATCACGAAGCAGCATCCGGATAAAACGATGCTGCCGGAAGAAAGCAAATCGGAAGTCCTGATGGATTACCATTATATCTCCTGCCGGCTTGTCTCTGCGAAGATCAGCCGGATCAAGGCGCTCGAAACGGACGGTCTGCCCTCTTATCTGGTGCAGATGCAGGTTCGCTATCAGCGCCCGACCGCGGAAAGCAGCATCGGCGATACGATTGACACATCCATGATGCTGACTCTGACGCGCAGTACCACCGGTACACTGACCTACAGCAGCTTTACCGATTCCCAGATGAATGCCGCAGGCGGCATCTGAGAACGGATGCATATCAACCCTTGAAAGGAGCAATTTCAATCATGAAAAAGGTTGCAGTCATCATGGGCAGCGACAGCGATTTTCCTGTCGTCAAGGGTGCCCTGACAGAGCTCAAGAGCTTCGGCGTTCCGTTTGAAGCACATGTCATGAGCGCACACAGAACACCGGCGCTTGCCGCAGAATTCGCAGCAAATGCGGAGAAAAACGGCTTCGGCGTGATCATCTGTGCAGCGGGCATGGCGGCACATCTCGCGGGCGTCATCGCGGGACACACCACACTGCCGGTGATCGGCATTCCCTGCAAGGGCGCGCAGCTTGACGGGCTTGATGCGCTGCTTGCAACGGTCATGATGCCGAGCGGCATTCCGGTCGCAACGGTCGCCGTGGACGGCGCAAAGAATGCGGCGATCCTTGCCGTGCAGATGCTCGCGCTTTCCGATGAAGGTCTTGCTGCGAAGCTCAAGGAGCGCAAGTCCGAAATGATCGTCGGCGTGCGCAAAAAGGACGCAGCACTGCAGGAAATGATCGCGGAGCTGTGAGTCCGGTGTCCGGAGCAAAGCTGTGCGAACAGTGCGGCAAAGAGCCTGCGGCAGATCTGGATTTATCAGATGCAGAGCTTTCTGAAATCCATGCAGAACTCCTCAGCCGGATGCAGGCGCAGAAGTCCGAAAGCTTCTTTGAGAAGCTCCGGCGCAGAATCAAAAAGCTGGGCAATGCGGAATGATCCGCAAATACATATGTGAACCAATATTTAGGAGGAAAATACAATGGCAAATGTAACAAAAGGCGAGCAGCTCTATGAGGGCAAGGCAAAGAAGGTCTTTGCGACCAGCGATCCGGATCTCGTGATCGTCGATTACAAGGACGATGCAACCGCAGGCGACGGCGCAAAGAAGGGCACGATCAAGGGCAAGGGCGTCATCAACAACCAGATGACCAATGTCATGTTCCAGATGCTCGAGAAGGAAGGCGTCCCGACCCACTTTGTTGAGGAGCTCTCCGAGCGCGAGACGCTTGTCAAAAAGGTCTCGATTGTTCCGCTGGAGGTTATCGTCCGCAATGTTGCAGCCGGCAGCTTCTCCAAGAGAATGGGCGTTGAGGAGGGCAGAAAGCTCCTGACCCCGATCCTCGAGTTCAGCTACAAGAACGATGATCTGCACGATCCGTTCATCAACGATTACTATGCACTGGCACTGGGTCTTGCAACGAAAGAGGAGCTCGACACCATCGCAAAGTATGCATTCAAGGTCAATGAGTTCATGATCGGCTTTTTCAAGAAGATGAACATCGACCTGATCGACTTCAAGATCGAGTTCGGCAGATTCCACGACCAGATTGTCCTCGCAGACGAGATCTCGCCGGATACCTGCCGCTTCTGGGATTCCACCACGCACGAGAAGCTCGACAAGGACCGCTTCCGCAGAGACATGGGCGGCGTTGAGGAGGCATATCAGGAGATCATGAAGCGCCTCAAGGAGAACGCATAATTCCGCTTAATCCCTGAATGACTGCACTTGATTCGACATAAATCGGGATTCCAAAGGGGCTTTTGTCCCTTTGGTGCGGTTTGGGCACAGAGCCCATTCAGAATCTGTCCGCGAAGCGGATACCTTATTGGAGGAAGTTTATGGGCGGTATTTTCGGCGCGGTGTCCAAATCGGACATTACCGCTGACCTGTTCTTCGGAATAGATTACCACACACATCTCGGCGCACGCAGAGGCGGCATGGCGGTTTATGCCCCTGAGACCGGTTTTCAGCGTGCGATCCACAACATTGAAAATGCACCGTTCCGGACAAAGTTCGGCGACGATATGGATGATATGCACGGCAACATGGGCATCGGATGTATCAGTGACACCGATCCGCAGCCGGTCATGGTGCGCTCTCATCTCGGCAGCTACGCGCTGACGACAGTCGGCAGAATCAACAATGCCGAAGCCCTTGTCGAGGACATCATCTCGAAGGGCGGCCACTTCAACGAGCAGAGCGGCGGTCAGCTCAACCCGACCGAGCTTGTAGCATCGCTGATCAACCAGTGCGACACCATCGCGGAGGGCATCCGCTACGCACAAAAGCAGATTAACGGCTCGATGACGCTCCTGCTGATGACGAAGGACGGGCTTTATGCAGCGCGTGATTATCTCGGCAGAACGCCGCTGATTCTCGGACACAAAGAGGGCGCCTACTGTGCAGCCTTTGAGTCCTTCTCTTATATGAACCTCGGCTACCGCTATGAGCGCGACTTGGGCCCGGGCGAGATCGTGTTCCTGACACCGGATTCCTGCGAGACGCTCAAGGAACCGAACAAGAAAATGAAGATCTGCGCATTCCTGTGGATCTATTACGGCTACACCACCTCATGTTATGAGGGCGTGAACGTCGAGGTCATGCGCAACAACTGCGGCGCGCTGCTCGCACGGCGCGACAAGGGCATTGATGTCGATTATGTTGCAGGCGTGCCGGAATCGGGCAACGGCCATGCAATCGGCTATGCGAATGAAAGCGGCATCAAGTTTGCGCGTCCGTTTATCAAGTACACCCCGACATGGGTGCGCAGCTTCACGCCGGCAAAGCAGTCGATCCGCGATCTGACGGCACATATGAAGCTGATCCCCGTGGAGCAGCTGATCCGCGGCAAAAAGCTGCTGTTCCTCGATGATTCCGTTGTGCGCGGCACACAGATGCGCAACACAGTGGAATTCCTTTACAACAACGGCGCGAAAGAGGTGCATATCCGTTCCGCTTCGCCGCCTTCGATGTTCGGATGTAAGTATCTGAACTTCTCGCCGGGCAAATCCGATATGGATCTGATTGCGCGGCAGGTTGTCCGCGATTTTGACGGCGACGACCGCTATCTCAAGGATTACTGCACGGATAATACCGAGCGCTATCACGCAATGGTCGAGCAGATCGCGCGCAGACTGAACTTCACCTCGCTGAAGTATCACCTGCTCGCAGATGTAAAAACGGCAGTCGGCATTGATCCCGATTCGCTCTGCACCTACTGCTTCACCGGCGAAGAATAATCGGCAGTGCCGACAGCCGGTTTGACAGCAAAACCTGATATGAGGAAAAACTATGTTTCAGCAGGAGATTCTGAATCAGATTCAGGTCAACATTCACAGCAGCGTGTGCATCCGCGGTGAAAAGGCCATTTATATCGACCCGATCAAAATTCCGGATGCGCCGCATGATGCCGACCTGATTCTCATTACGCACCCGCATTTCGATCATTTTTCCCCGAGGGACATCAAAAAGCTGCTCAGGGAGGATACGGTCATCGCGGTGCCGGAGCGCATCGCACCGATCGTCAAGCTCCGCACGGGCAGAGAACCGCTGCGTCTCACACCGGGGCAGTCGCAGACAATCTGCGGCGTTCCGGTTGAGACGGTTGCAGCGTATAATCTGAATAAGCCTGCGCACCGCAAGAGCATGGGCTGGCTCGGGTATGTCCTGACGCTCGGCGAAACGCGCGCCTATATCACCGGTGATACCGATGTCACACCGGAGAGCAGCGCCGTGAACTGCGATATCCTGATGCTGCCGGTCAGCGGCGGCATGTACACCATGACGGCACAGCAGGCGGCGGAAATGACCAATCAGATCAAGCCGCACACCGTCATCCCGATTCATTACGGCGCACTGCTCGGCGGCAGAAAAGCGCCGGAGGATTTCCGTGCAGCAGTTGCCGCCGGAATCGAAACGGATATCCGCGATACCGTCTATAACAATCTGATGATTTGGCAGATTCTCCGCGTCATTCCGATCGCGCTGATCTGCGGATGCATCGGATATCTTGTAGGACGGTTACTATGATTTTCACGCATCTGCTTTGAACACGATGCGATGCTCTGCGACGGAGCCAGAGCAGACCGGCGGCAGGCATCCCCTGCCGACCGCAGAAACGATCAAGAGGAGAATTTAGAATGGCAAACGAAAAAAACAGCTTTTCTGAAAGCTACGCAAAGGCAGGCGTAGACGTCACAGCCGGCTACAAGGCGGTTGAGCTGATGAAGAAGCATGTCGCAAGAACCGCAACTGCCGGTGCGATTGACGGAATCGGCGGCTTCGGCGGCCTGTTCCTGCCCGACCTCAAGGGCATGGAGGAGCCGGTGCTGGTTTCCGGCACAGACGGCGTCGGCACAAAGCTCAAGATCGCGATGCTGATGAACAAGCACAATACCATCGGTATTGACTGCGTGGCAATGTGCGTCAATGACGTCATCTGCTGCGGAGCAAAGCCGCTGTTCTTCCTCGATTACATCGCCTGCGGCAAGAACTATCCGGAAAAGATCGCGACGATTGTCGAGGGCGTTGCAGAGGGCTGCGTGCAGGCAGGCTGCGCACTGATCGGCGGCGAGACTGCCGAGCACCCGGGCATGATGCCGGATGACGATTACGATCTCGCGGGCTTCACCGTCGGCATTGTGGACCGCAAAAAGCTCCTGAAGCCTGATACGCAGAAGGCAGGCGATGTCCTCATCGCAATCGCATCGAGCGGTGTGCATTCCAACGGCTTCTCGCTTGTGCGCAAGGTGTTCACCGTCAGTGAGAAGAACCTTGCCCGCCATTTTGCAGACCTCGGCTCGACACTGGGCGAGTGCCTGCTGACACCGACGCGCATCTATGTCAAGCCGGTGCTTTCGCTGCTGGAGCAGGTCAATGTCAAGGCGATCTCCCACATCACGGGCGGCGGCTTCTATGAGAACATCCCGCGCAGCCTGCCGGACGGCATCTCCGCGAGAATCGCACGCAAGGATGTGCAGGTGCTCCCGATCTTCGATCTGATTGCACGCACCGGCAACATTCCGGAGCGCGATATGTTCAATACCTTTAATATGGGCGTCGGCATGATTGTTTCCGTCGCACCGGAGGATGCGGACAAGACCGTCGCAGCCCTCGAGGCAGCCGGCGAGCACGCATACATCCTCGGCGAGCTGGTCGAGAGCAATGAAGGTGTTATCATTGAATAATCGACCGATGAAGAAACGAATTTTTCTCGCGGCATGCGGCGCAGCCCTCATGCTCATGATGACAGGCTGCGGCTCCGCGCCGGATCTCTCGGAGCAGTACGGTGATTATCTGCGGTACTGCTTCGGCGAGGATTACACATTCACCGATCAGGGCGAGGTCGAAGCATCAGGCATGACAGCAAAGCACCGCGTTTTCAAGCTGACATACAATGATGTGCACGGCAATCCGCGCGTCAACGAAGAAATCACATCGTTTGAATATCCGGCGGAGGAAAAGGACACCTTCCCGACAAAGCAGGATTTCTACAACACTGAGGTCGCAAATTATGCCTTCCGCGAAATGAACCTCATCGCGAAGGAGGAATTCTTTGCGGATTATCTTTCGCAGTATTTTGACTGCGAAGCGCCCGAAGCGGGCAGCAATCAGGTGCAGCTTTCGGTCGGCGGCGGCGAGGCGGAGGTAGCAAATACGTTCTTTCTGCCGGTGTTCCTGCCGACGAACAAGGAGCCGGATAAATCCGTCGCACTCGGATTCATCCAGCCCGGAACGGGGCTTCAGGCATGCACCGCCGATCTGCGATCCATCATGCAGGATGACCGCTGGATGATGACCTGCTCGATGACGCTTTCGGCAGATGCCGACGGCGCAGCGTATACGCAGAATATGCAGCAGATGGCAGAGGCATTTGCGGCTGATACGGAAACGCCGCAGAACTATCTGTTTCTGCTCAAGCAGCGGACTTCCGACAGCGATGAGGATCTGAGCACCGAGACGCTTTATCAGGAATGCGTTGTGTTCGGCAAGCCTGTTGATCTCGATGCAGAGCGTGCAGAGGATCCTGCTTATTCCCCTGCCGCAGCGTGCAGCGAAAGAATCCTCGAAAAATACGGCGCAGCCGGATAATGCAGATGCCCGCAGAGCAGTCTGTGCAGGCGTGAATACAGCAGAAAGGGGAGAGCCAGTTGGCTGACAATCCGAAAAATATCATTGTTCTGGTGTCCGGCGGCGGCACCAATCTGCAGGCGCTGATTGATGCGCAGGCACGCGGCGAACTCGGCGGCGGCAGGATCACCTGCGTCATCAGTTCCAAGCCCGGCGTCTATGCGCTGGAGCGCGCCGCAAAGGCGAATATCCCGACGCGCGTAATCGTGCGGAAGGATTATCCCGATACAGCCGCCTACAGCGCGGCAATGCTCGACGCATTCCGCGAGGAGCATGCGGATCTGATCGTACAGGCGGGCTTCATGACGATTCTCGATGAGACGATCTGCCGCGCCTACCCGAACAAAATGATCAACGTGCATCCGGCGCTGATCCCGAGCTTCTGCGGTAAGGGCTATTACGGTCTGCATGTCCACGAAGCGGCGCTGAAAAAGGGCGTCAAGGTCACGGGCGCGACGGTGCATTTTGTCACAGAGGTCTGCGACGGCGGCCCGATTATCCTGCAGAAGGCGGTAGCCGTCGAGCAGGGCGATACGCCGGAGACACTCCAGAAGCGCGTCATGGAGCAGGCGGAATGGCACATTCTGCCCGAGGCAGTCAGACTGTTCTGTGAGGACAGGCTGCATGTCGAAAATGACATCGTCAGCATCCGGTAATCAAAGCGATCCATTCCCCGCATGAAGCGGAATCAATACAACCCGAAATTCAGGAGGAAATCATTATGGCTATGATCTCACTTGCACAGGAACTGCAGAGCAACAGCTATCCCGGCAGAGGCATCATCCTCGGCCGTTCTGCAGACGGAAAGCACGCTGTTGCGGCGTATTTCATCATGGGAAGAAGCGAGAACTCCCGCAACCGCATTTTTGTTCCGGACGGCGCCGGACTCAAGACACAGGCATATGACGAATCCAAATGTACGGATCCCTCGCTGATCATTTACTCGCCTGTCCGCGTGCTCGGCAACAAGACAATCGTCACCAACGGCGATCAGACCGACACGATCTATGAGGCGCTCGATCATCAGTTCACCTTTGAGCAGGGACTCCGCGCACGCAAGTTTGAGCCGGATGCGCCGAACTTCACCCCAAGAATCTCCGGCATCATCCGCTGCGAAAAGGGCAGCTTCAACTATGCGCTTTCGATCCTCAAGAGCGCAGAGGGCAACCCTGAATCCTGCCAGCGCTTCACCTATTCCTATGAGAATCCGCTCGCAGGTCAGGGACACTTCATCCACACCTATGTCGGCGACGGCAATCCGCTGCCGAGCTTTACCGGCGAGCCGAAGCTCGTCTCCATTCCGGATGATATCGACGGCTTCACCCAGCTGCTCTGGGACAGCCTGAACGCAGACAACAAGATTTCCCTGTTCGTCCGCTACATCAATCCGGAGGATCAGAGTGCCGTCACGAAGATCATCAACCGTTACGGCAACGAGCCGAAGAAGGGCTGAGACGGAGCCGCAGGAGCGCTCTGTCTTAACCCGGCGCTGCAGCAGCAGTTTGAATTGTTTGAAAACGGATATATCTGAAAGGAAAACCAATGATCACATCTTTTGTATATGACGGTCATGAGATTGAGGTGCAGAACGGCATTACAACAGCGAATCTCGTGATCGACGGACAACAGTTTGACAGCGTCAAGGGCGTGTTCAAGCCCGAAAAGGATACCCTGTCCGGCACGATCTCGGATCCGGACGGACAGACACATGCGGTCGGCATTCAGCTCGTGAGCGATGACGGACTCGTGTGGAAGGCAAAATGCTACATCGACGGGAAACTGCACGATGTCAGATATTTGATATAAGGAGAATGTATGATGGAAACCGAACGTCTTTTGAAATACGGATGCAATCCGAACCAGAAGCCTGCAAGAGTTTATATGAATGACGGCAGCGCACTCCCGATCACGGTTCTCTCGGGCAATCCGGGCTATATCAACCTGCTTGATGCCTTCAACGGCTGGCAGCTTGTCCGCGAGCTGAAAGCAGCAACCGGCATGCCGGCAGCGACCTCGTTCAAGCATGTTTCTCCGGCAGGCGCTGCAATCGGCAGACCGCTTTCCGATACACTCAAGAAGATTTACTTCGTCGATGATCTCGGCGAGCTCTCCCCGCTTGCATGTGCATATGCAAGAGCAAGAGGTGCGGACAGAATGTCCAGCTTCGGCGACTGGATTTCACTCTCCGATGAGTGCGACGCCATCACCGCAACGCTGATCGCACGCGAGGTTTCCGACGGCATCATCGCACCGGGCTACACCGAGGAGGCGCTTGCAATCCTCAAGACCAAGCGCAAGGGCAACTATAATATTGTTCAGATTGACCCGAACTATGAGCCGCCGAAGGTCGAGCACAAGGAAGTATTCGGCGTGACCTTCGAGCAGGGCAGAAACGATCTCGCAATCAATGAGGAGACCATGCTCTCCAACATCGTGACCGAGAACAAGGATATCCCCGAGGACAAGAAGTTTGACCTCATCATCTCCCTGATCACACTGAAGTACACGCAGTCGAACTCCGTCTGCTATGTCAAGGACGGTCAGGCAATCGGCATCGGCGCAGGTCAGCAGTCCAGAATCCACTGCACCAGACTTGCAGGCACAAAGGCGGATAACTGGTGGCTGCGTCAGGCACCGCAGGTTCTGAATCTGCCGTTCCGCGATGATATTAAGCGTCCGGACCGCGACAACGCAATCGACCTGTACATCGGTGAGGATTACATGGATATTCTCGCAGACGGCGAGTGGGAGCGCGTGTTCACAAAGAAGCCGCCGGTCTTCACAAAGGAGGAGCGTCAGGCATGGATCGCAAAGAATACCGATGTCTGCCTCGGCTCGGATGCGTTCTTCCCGTTCCCGGATAATATCGACCGCGCATATAAGAGCGGCGTCAAGTATATTGTTGAGCCGGGCGGCTCCATCCGCGATGATATCGTCATCGAGCAGTGCAACAAGTACGGCATTGCAATGGCGTTCTGCGGCCTCCGCCTGTTCCACCACTGAGCGATTTATAATGGGGCTCCGCCCCAAACCCCGCCAAAGGGTCACTGACCCTTTGGAATCCCATTTCTGCTCCGTTTCAGCCCCAAAGGGGCTGGAGCGGAGCAGCAGCGGGAGTCCAGAGGGATAGTATCCCTCTGGCAGGGGCGTGGGGGCAGCGCCCCCACTATAGAACGGTTACCGGAGGTACAGCCGGAGCCGCAGGAGGACATGGCAATGACGGTATATTTGATGCGGCACGGGGAGCCGACCTACCGCGACACGGCGGCGCTCGGGCTGCCGGGAATGGGTGCCGAGCTCGGGCAGCTGAAGCCCGAGGGCATTCATCAGGCGGAGGAGGCGGCAAAGGACAGCCGCATTCAGGATGTTGACCTGATTGTCGCTTCGCCCTACCCCAGAGCCCTGCAGACGGCAGCGATCGTCTCGCGGCAGATCGACAGACCGATCGAGGTTGCGGTCGGCATTTTCGAGTGGCTGCCGCGCATAGATTATTCCGCGCCCTCTCACACGGAGATCAAGGAGGCGTGGGATGAATACAAGCAGAACGGCGGCGTACACACTCCGTCGGACAAATACCCGAACTGGGAGACCCATGCGCAGATGCGTGCCCGTGCGATTGAAGCAATCCGGCCGTATCTTGCGCGGCAGGATATCAGCAAGCTGCTGATTGTCTGCCACGGCGGCATCATGCGCGCGCTGATGAATCAGCCCTCGCTGAAAAAAATCCACTTCTGCGAGATTCGCGAGCTGACGCCGGAGATGCTGGCGGCAGAATAACGGCGCGGATCATGATGTAACGCGGATACAGCGCGCTGTATCGGCAAAAATCCTCAGAGTCCAAAATCATCCCATATAAAACCGAAAGGAATCAAAAAGATGAAAGTACTGGTAGTCGGAGGCGGCGGCAGAGAGCACGCCATTATTATGAAACTCAGTGAGTCTCCGCTGGTCACCGAACTCTACTGTGCGCCGGGCAACGGCGGCATTGCAAAATATGCCGAGTGTTTTCCGGTCAAGGCAACCGATCTGGACGGCATGCTTGCACTTGCAAAAAAGCTTGCCGTTGATTGGGTTTTCGTTGCGCCGGATGATCCGCTCGTGCTCGGCATGGCTGATCTGATGCGTGAAAACGGCTTCAAGGTGTTCGGACCTTCCAAGGCGGCAGCGATCATCGAGGGCAGCAAGGTGTTCTCGAAGAATCTTATGAAGAAGTACGGCATTCCGACGGCGAAATATGAAGTATTCACCGATGCGGAATCCGCAATTGCATATGTTAAAGAGCAGGATACCTATCCGACGGTTGTCAAGGCGGACGGTCTTGCGCTGGGCAAGGGCGTCATCATCGCCCAGACCGAGCAGGAGGCGATCGACGCAATCCGCTCGATCATGGAGGACAGGATTTTCGGCGAGAGCGGCTCGAAGCTCGTCATTGAGGAGTTCCTGACCGGTCCCGAGGTCTCTGTGCTCGCATTCACCGACGGCGAAAGCGTCGCCCCGATGGTCTCCTCGATGGATCACAAGCGCGCGCTTGACGGCGACCGCGGCAAGAATACCGGCGGCATGGGCACCGTCTCCCCGAATCCGTATTACACGAAGGAGATCGCAGAGCAGTGCATGCGCGAAATCTTCCTGCCGACCATGCACGCGATGAACGGCGAAAACAGAACCTTCCGCGGCTGCCTGTATTTCGGTCTCATGCTGACACCGAACGGCCCGAAGGTCATTGAGTACAACTGCCGCTTCGGCGATCCGGAAACGCAGGTTGTTCTGCCGATGCTGAAAACCGATCTGCTCGATATCATGGAAGCGGTCGAGAACCGGCAGCTTGACGATCTGCCGATCGAATGGAAGCAGGGCGCATGTGCCTGCGTCATTCTCGCAAGCGGCGGATATCCTGAGAAATACGAGACCGGCAAGGTCATCTCCGGCCTGAACGAAAAGGGACAGCTCGAGAATGCCGCTGTGTATCATGCGGGCACAAAGCTTTCCGAGAGCGGCGAATTCCTCACCGCAGGCGGCAGAGTGCTCGGCATCACCGCTTCTGCGGAAAAGCTCCGCGATGCGCTGGCAGCCGCCTATGAAGCAGCCGGAAAGGTCAGCTTTGAGAACGTCCATTACCGCAGAGATATCGGTCAGCGCGCACTTGCAGCAAAGAAATAATCCGGATTCTGCCGGAACGATAGGAGACAATGCGCAATGTCGAAGAAACGATCTGAAGCGCCGCGCAGGGAGCGCAGAGCCGAAAAGGCGGAAAAGCTCCCGCGGCAGCACCGCACACTCGAGGATATCCGCGAGGACAAAGGTCCGCGCAGATACAAACTCTCGGACTGCATGCGGTTCGGCAGAATTGCGAATATCCTGTTTGTGGTATTCATCATTGTCTGCCTGATCTACTATTATTCATTCGCAAACAAGGGCAATTATTCGATCCCGTTTGAGGTTGTGGCATATTCGATCGAGACGGTTGCCTTTCTGCTGTTCTCGACGAGCGTCATCTGGATGGAGCGGCTTGTCCGCGCGCGCAAGTGCATGAAATTCCTGCTGATTGCGTATATCCTCGTCGAGATCATATTGATGCTGCTGGAATTCCGCCTGCTGCCGTTCAAATCCTATAACGGCCTGTCCGTCGGGCTGACGGTGACGCATGTGCTGTTCTCGGCGGGCGTCTCGTTCTCGCTGCTGATGCTCGATCCGATGAACAAAAAGCTGCAGTGGATTGTCGGCATCACAACCTGTATCATACTGGCGGGCATGCTGCTTGCCATTGCGGGATACCGTGTCTACGGCAGTATCTTAGTCAACGCATTTGCGTATATTTTCTTCTTCACTGCAACGGATTATCAGCTTCGGCTCGAGGAGATCGAAGTGGATTGCTACGGCGATTCGGCAAAGGTGCGGAGCTTTGAATCGACACTCTTTGCCGATACGCCGACGATGGTCGAAAAGCCGATGAAGGAGAAAAAGACGCTCCGCGAAAAGGCAAAGCGCCTTGCAGAGGATCTTTCCAGCGAGGAGAAGCTTGTCCTGACGGATAAGGATGAGAAGTTCGAGTATGAATTCGGCGTCGAGGAGGATGACGACGACGAGGATGCATACGAGGATGACGGTGCGGACGAAAGCGGAGAGGATGAGGACGCGGAATGAATCCGAGACTGCCCTATCTGCAGCGGAAAACCGCCGCGCTGACCACCGAACCCGGCGTCTACATCATGAAGAATGCGCAGGAGAAGATCATTTACATCGGCAAGGCGAAAAACCTGCGCAACCGCGTGACCAGCTATTTCCGCGATCATCCGGATCACACCCCGAAGACCGCGCAGATGGTCTCGCAGGTCTATGACTACGATTTTATCGTCACCGCATCGGAATACGAAGCGCTTGTGCTCGAGTGCTCGCTGATCAAGCAACACAAGCCGCGCTACAACATTCTGCTGAAGGATGACAAGGGATATCACTATATCAGAATCTCGCCGCCGCCCTATTCGCGCATCACTGCGGAGCTGCACGCGGACGGCGAGGGCACCTACCTCGGACCCTACATGAGCGGCTTCACGGCGCGGCAGACTGTCAGCGCCGTCAACCGCATGTTCCGGCTCCCGACCTGTAACCGGCAGTTTCCGGAAAGCTTCCGCAAGGAGCGCCCCTGCCTGTATTATCACATCGGGCAGTGCATGGGCGTCTGCAAGGGAAACATCAGCGAGCAGGATTATGCCGAGGCGGTCAGTGATGCCGTGCGCTTTATCAAAAACGGCGGCGACCACACGATCACCGCACTCGAGGAGCGCATGCACGCCGCTGCCGACCGGCTCGATTTTGAGGAGGCAGCCCGTCTGCGCGACCGCATTGCCGCAATCCGCAGCGCAGGCGAAAAGCAGGATATCATGGATGCTGTGACCGCGGATACCGATGTCATCGCGGCGGCGGAATCCAACGATACAACTGCCATTGCGGTGCTGATCTACCGCGACGGCAGACTGTACGATCAGAACACGTTTCAGATTTCCTCGGAGGCGCTTTCCGAGCAGCCGCTCGATGATTTTCTGCCGCAGTATTACAGCACACGCTCCGGCGGCGATCTGCCGAAGACTGTTCTGGTAGAGCAGCTTCCGGCAGAAAAGGAGCTGCTCGAAGCAATGCTTGCAGAGCGCTCGGGGCATGCCGTCTCGATTGAGCAGCCCGTGCGCGGCGCAAGACACCGGCTTCTGCTCAAGGCAAAGCAGAACGCAGGTGAAAAGCTCTCGATTCAGGCGGGCAGAACCGGCAGAGAGCTGCTTGCCCTCGAGGAGCTTGCAAGGGCACTCGGGCTCGAAAAGCCGCCAGTGCGCATCGAATCCTACGATATCTCGAACCTTTCCTCGGCGGCAATGGTCGCGGGAATGGTTGTCTTTGAGAACGGCAGACCGCTGAAAAATGCCTATCGCCGCTTTTCGATCAAGGAGCTGACCGGTCAGAATGACTATGCAGCGATGCAGGAGGTCATCCGGCGGCGCTTCGGCGAATATTTCAAGGCACAGGCGGAAACCGACGAGACCGCAAAAGCCGTCAATGAATTCGGCGTCCTGCCGGATCTGATTCTGCTCGACGGCGGCAGCACGCATGTCGGCGCGATTGCACCGATCCTTGAGGAGCTCGGGCTCAGAATCCCGCTCTTCGGCATGGTCAAGGATCAGAAGCACAGAACGCGTGCGATTGCAACAAACGGCGGCGAGATCGCCGTGCGCGAAAAGCAGGCTGCGTTCAATCTGCTGACGCGCATTCAGGATGAGGTCCATCGCTATGCGATCACCTATATGAAAACCAGGCACCGCAAAACCAGCTATGCGCTGACGCTCACGCAGGTTCCGGGAATCGGTGAGAAGAAGGCGCAGAAGCTCCTGCTTACCTATAAGACCCGCGCGCAGCTCAAAGCGGCGACACCGGAGCAGCTTGCCAAGACCGCAGGTGTCCGGCGCGAGACCGCCGATCAGCTCTATACGCTGATTCAGGAGCTGCCCGATAGCTGAAAAAGAGAACCACAGGTTGTGAGGGGAGGATCATCCATGGAGCCTTTGAAACTGAAACCTGCATGTCAGGATTACATCTGGGGCGGAACCCGTCTGCGCGATGAATTCGGCAAGGAAAGCGATCTGGAGCGGCTTGCCGAAAGCTGGGAGCTCTCCTGTCATCCGGCAGGACCGGCTGTCATAATGAACAGCGTCAACAAGGGCATGACGCTCAAGGAATATCTCGAGCAGGATTGGTCTGTCCGCGTCGGCGAAGGCGCGGCAGGATTCTCAACCTTTCCGGTGCTGATCAAGCTGATTGACGCCTGTCAGGATCTCAGCGTGCAGGTGCATCCGGATGACCGCTACGCGCGCGAGCATGAGGGCGGCGAAAACGGCAAGACCGAATGCTGGTATATCGTTGACTGCGAGGAGGGCGCTGCCCTCGCCTACGGTTTCAACCGCGAGCTGACGAAGGAGGAATTCCGCGCCAGCATCCAGAACGGCACTTTGCTTGATGTTGTCCAGCTGGTGCCGGTCAACAAGGGCGATGTGTTCTTCATCGAGCCGGGCACGCTGCATGCAATCGGCGCAGGCATCCTGATCGCGGAGATTCAGCAGAACTCCAACATCACCTACCGCGTCTATGACTATGACCGCGTGGGACTGGACGGCAAGCCCAGAGAACTGCATATTGAAAAGGCTGTGGATGTCACGAAAACATGGCCGGCACCGCCGCGCAGAAGACGTCCGCTGATGCAGTATGACGGCTACAGCGCCGATGTGATCGCGGACTGCCAGTTCTTCACAACCACCGAGCTGCATATCACCGAGGAGGCTGCATTCTCTGCGCCGAACGGTGTATCCTATACGCATCTGCTCTGCACGGCAGGCGATGCAGCGCTGATCTATGATGACGGCGTGGTCATGCCGATCTCGAAGGGCGATTCAGTCTTTCTGCCCGCAAATTTCGGCGCATATACCCTGCGCAGCAAAGACTGCACGATTCTTTCGACGCAGACGCTGCCGCGCAAATAAGGAGGACATATGGATCTGAGTAAACTGCTGGGGATGTTCGGCGCCGGCGAGGATGAGATCGAAAACATCATGGGCGATTCGCAGATTCAGGAGATGATGCAGAATCCGCAGGTGCAGGCATTCATGCAGAATCCGAATCTGACGAACATCATCGGCAAGGCGGCGGAGTTTGCCGCGCAGGGCGGCATCATGCCGGACGATGTCGAGCGCATGACGCAGGATATGGGCGGCATGGACGGCCTCATGGATCAGATGAGCGGGCTGTTCGGCGGCATGGGCTTTGATGAGATTGACCTTGATGAGGAGGTCGAAGCCTATGAGCCCGAAGCCGTGGACGCAGGCGACCGCGCATTTGTGATCGAGCTGAAAGCATGGCTCAAGGATGCGCTGACGGATATCACGGCAGCGGATGTCTGCATGCTGGAGATCGGCTATCATCTCGGCTATTCGGAGGACAATGTCCCCGGCGGCGACCTCTGGCTTGCCTATAACACCGCGCAGACCGATGCGGAGAACCGTGCAAACAGCCTCGAGCGCTGGAACTTTGCAAACTGGACGGATAACCGTTTCCGCGCGCTGGATGAAGAACCGCTGACAGAGTGGCTTGATTCGCAGGGCTATGACCTCGAGGAGGACGATGACGATCTGACGCAGCGCATTTATGATCTTGCGGTGCTTGCGGTCGCGGAGCTGCACAGAGAGAAGTTCACGGAGCAGCGCTTCGGGAAGAAGGTGCCGTTCATCATCGAGGATTTTGAATACAACCAGCAGACCGCGATCCGTGCGGTCAAGGCAAACGGCGAAAAGGCGCTTTTTGATCAGGAATTCTTCTCCGACTGCGGCTTTGAGGATGACGAAAAAGTCTGAATGATGCAACAACATAAGGAGCGAAAGGCGAAGCCAAAATAAAAGTTTTGATCAAACTTTTTCACCGCGCCGTGCGCGGCTCCGTATTGCTAAAGCATTCCGGTCACGCACTGTGCTGCCAGAGCATAACACGCCGCGGGAGCGCCAATATAAAAGTTTTGGTCGAGCTTTTTCACCGCGCCGTGCGCGGCTCCGTATTGCTAAAGCATTCCGGTCACGCACTGTGCTGCCGGAGCATAACACGCCGCGGGAGCGCCAATATAAAAGTTTTGATCAAACTTTTTCAAAAGTTTGCAGGTTTCCAAAGG
>JAFWUX010000081.1 GCA_017523995.1 Oscillospiraceae bacterium
CTTGTCAAAGTTCTAAGTGCATGCCTGCAATTCTGTTTTGTCGGCATGAACCCCATCGCCTGTACAAGGTTGAGTTCACGTACCGACTAACACCTTTGCCAAACCGGTCATTTCGTCTCCTTGTCCGGTTCGCAGCACCCGCTGTATTTCTAGTGAGGAGTGAGAAGTGAGAAGTGAGGAGTTGCGGTGTCCGCTGCGCGGACGGATTTATAATTGAGTGAGGAGATAGGAGTGAGATGCTGATGAAAATGAGAAATTAGAAATTGCGGTGTCCGCTTCACAGACATATTTATAATTATTTACAATTATTTGCGATGAAGGGAACGGGAAAATTGGTGTGCCCCTCTACTAAGGGGTGCCAAATCGGCAAAAGTTAGACGGTTGCGTGCAACTTTTCAAAAAGTTTGCATAAAGATTTATGTTTCATACTGCTTTTTGTGCAAAAGCCGCCGAAACGGGCATTTTGCTCATTTCAGCGGCTTTATAATTATATATTTTACTATGATCGGGACGATAGACTTTATCCCTTCATTTGAACTATTCGGACTTTAGCCTATCGGCGGCACGCCCTGCGTGCTGCGTGCTGCAAAAGCCGCTGAATGAGCTTTTTTCACTCGTTCAGCGGCTTCATCTATATTTGCATATTCTAAGGGACAATGTCCCTTTGGCGCAGTTTGGGCGCGCAGCCCATTATCAATCCATCGCGGAGCGATACCGGTTTCTTATTTCAGCGCGGCGAGGAGCATCTGGTAGCGGTCGGTGATGCTGCCGGAACTGGTAAATCTGTTCAGACGCACGGTCAGACCGGTGTAAGTGCCGTTCTTCACCAGATAGAAATCATTGGTACCCTTTTCGATGAAATCAAGTGTTGTTTTGCCGCCCTTCTGCTCTGTGTAAATGATCTGCATGGCGGGCTCTTTTTCCATATCAGGCTGCTCATCCAGATGCACCTCCGAGAATTTCAGCGTCGCGATCGTGCGGTAGAGCGTCTGATAGAGCTGCATGATGTTCTCATCGTTTTTCGCGGTGATGTCAATATCGCCGAGGCTGTACTGCCCGTTTGCATAGTCGAGATACAGCGTTTCGTGCAGATCGTAATAGCTGCCCATGTCGATCTCCACGGATTTGAGCTCCCTGATATCGGGCTCGACGCAGTAGGGGTACATCAAAGTTGTGATGTCCTGCTCTGTGAACGAAACCTCTGCGCGGTTGATGCGGAACAGCTGCTTTGAGTTCACGTAGTAGCCGTAAATCTGCGTTTCTGCCTCGTTGCTCGTGACCATGTCACCGAACCAGATTTCCTCCTTCATGTCGATGTCGCCGAGCGTGCCTTCCAGCCAGAGCTTCGTGTGCGGCTTGTCGAGACCGTACTGCGCAAGATCCGCCGGATCCTTTTCGAGATAGGCGTCAATCTGCACGCGGACGATGCTGTTCATCATCTCGCTGACATCCGAATCCGAGAGCGGGAATGCGGCAGGCTGGAGCATCTCCCACAGATTGTCGCTGTTCTTCCGGATTTCGATTTTGGTTTCGCCGTCCTGTTCTACTTTGTAGTAGTTGACGAGCGAGGTACTGGTATCAAACAGATAGCGGTTTTTCAGCGAATTGAGTGTCGAGCAGAAAACCGTTCCGCTGTTGTAGTCGATTGTGTAGACATCGTTTGAGCCGTCGATCATGGCGTAGTAGGCGTCATAGGTCGGGGTTGCGTCGCCGACATAGATGATATACGGATGCTCCTTGCCGGTATCGGTTGTGTAGATTTTGACCGAGATGGGGTCCTGAAAGCCGTAGACATCGGTGTTCTGGCAGTCGAAGGCGACCGTTTTCAGGGATTTGAGCCCGCAGGCGTAATTGCAGATTGCCGAGACCGCGTAAACATTGACATTGAACTTGTCGCCCTCGGAGATTTCCCATGTGCGCGCGGTGCCGTTCCATGTGAAGACGGTTTTGCCCTCCTCATTGTTCAGCTCGATGTCTGTCACGGCATCCGGATCAATCTGCAGGAGCTGCTTTGCATCGCCGACATGCGCCTTTTCCTCCTGCTGCTTGCTGCGGCGGTCCACAACGATGAACAGCACGGTCAAAAGGACGGCGGCTGCGCCGAGTATCCAGATCCAACGAAGCTGCTTCATGCGTCCTTCCTCCTCAGCCAGATCACAACGCCTGCTGCGGCGACGAGTACCGGGAATCCGATAAAGAGCGCGATCAGTCCGCTTGCCTCGCCCGAGCCGTTGACATCGAGACTGTCAAAGGTGCGCTCCTTGTTCTGGATGTTCATATCCAGATCGGAGTTATACATCCATGTGACCGAGGTCAGGAAGAGCTGGAGCGGGTTGATGAAATACGCATTGCCTGCGCCTTCATCGGTGAGGAAATCCGAGGAGCCGAAGACGATCAGTTTGGAGTTTTCGTGCTCGGTGTCGATGACATACATCGAGAGCACGAGGTTCTGACCTTCGACGGTCTGCGGATCGAGCGGCGTGCCGCCCGCCGGAACGGATTTTGCGGTGGTCTGTGTGCGGATCAGCGTATCTGCGATCAGCTTGCCGTAGTTTGTGCCGTAGACGGTGTAGAAGCTGCGCGAAGACGGCATATAGGTGACGATGTTGTTGACATTCGGCAGCAGACCGGAGGTGAGATCCTCGCCGGTCTCGGTGTTTGCCTGAATGATATCGCACATCATCGCGTAGGTATCCTTGTGCGAGCGGCGGTTTGCGTCCGTTTCCTCAACACGGTCATAGTTCATGCCGACGCAGTAATTGCTGAGCAGCGTTTCGAGATTCCGGTAGACTGTTTTGGAGTCATCCGGATTCATCAGGACGCTGATGTGTCCGCCCTTCTGCGTATAGGCGAGGATCTTTTTGTATTCCTCGTCCGTCAGATCGGAGCGCGGGGAAGCAATGACCAGAATGCAGCAGTCATCCGGAATCTGTGTGCCGGTCATCAGGTTCAGCTCCTTGGCGCCGTAGTTGTAGTTGCCGAGGTTTGCAGAGAGCTGTGTCATCTTGGAGAGCGGCACCTCATCGTGGCCGGAAAGGAAGTAGACCGTCGGCATGATGCCGTCCACAACGCTTTTCATATAGCCGGTGAAATAGTTTTCTGCGCGGAACTCCGCACCGATGATGCGTTCATCCGCATCGGTCTTGTAGGTGTACATCAATGAACCCGGCAGGCGCTTGACCATGTTATTATATGAGAACAGGAAATCGCCCGAGGAGAGATTGTAGATGCCGTCGGGATTGATCTTGCGCAGCGATTCCGGATCGGTATCCGGATCGAAGTCGATCAGGTTGAAGCACGGATGCTCCTTGTAGGCGAGCAGCGTGCGGTAAAGCGCGAGGCATTCGAGATCCTCTGAGAGATCCTCGAGCTTCGTCAGGAAGTAGACATCGACTGTGATGCCCTTTGCATCGAGCTCGTCCAGATAGTTTTTGGTGGTGTCGGTCAGCGTATACATGCTGTTCGGCGTCATATCAAAATTGATATTGAGCCGCTCGATGATCAGATTGAGCGGAACTGCGACGGCGAGCACGAGGATCGCGAGAATCCATGCAAGCGCCGTATACCGCTTGTTCTTCGCAGTAATTGATGCTTTATCCATTGCAGTTTCCCTCCTCAGCCTCTGCTCCAGCGGCGCTTCTCAATAATAATGATCGTCCAGATCAGCACCACGAGCGTAATCGAAATAAAGAATGTGAGATCAGCGAGGCTGAAAAGTCCCTGCGAGAATGCGCCGAATCTTGTTTCCGTTGAGAACCATGTAAAGATCTTTGCAACAACCGGCAGCGACTGAATCAGATCGGACTGCGTGAGGTTGTCCAGAAAGATCACGGCGATCATTGCCGCTTCTCCGAAAACCGCTGCAAGGATCGGGTTGTCCGTCAGCGCGGACATCATGATGCCGATTGCGATGCAGACAAGACTCCACAGGAAGAATCCGAGATAGCCGCAGACAAGGCTGGAGCCGATCACGGAGCCCTTGATGAATGCAACCAGCGGGAAGAACAGCGAGAGCACCATCATCAGCAGGAAGACCGTTGCAACGGCAAAGAACTTTGCAAACACAACCTGCGGAATCGTGATCGGTGCGGAAAGCCAGATCGTTTCCGTTTTGGACTTGCGCTCCTCGGCAAAGGTACGCATTGTCAGCAGCGGAATCAGGAAGATGAAATAGAAAAAGCTGTTATAGAAGATATTGGAGAAAGAGAATTTCAGCACGCTGGAATCCATATTGGAGATGGAGTTGATGAAGCTCAGCGAGAACACCATCAGAAACAGGGCGCTGACCACATAAGCAAACGGAGAGCAGAAGTAGGACTGCACCTCCTTTTTATAAAGCGCAAACATCAGTCCTTCGCCTCCTTTTCGGTTTCTTCGGTTTCGTCAGCTTCTGCTTCGGATGCCGCCTTCTTTGCGGCTTCCTCCGCTTCGCGCTGTCTGTCCATCTCTTTGCCGAGCTCCTCGAATGCCTCCTCGCGCGACTGTGCGCGGGTCGGGGCGGTCAGCTTGACAAAGACATCCTCGAGGCTCGATTTGACCGATGTGATCTCGAGCACCATGCAGTCCTCGGCGATCAGGCGCGCCATCAGCGGCTTGCGCACGGACTCGGATTCCGCCGTAACGGTAAATGCATTGACGCCCTGCGAATCGAACTCGACCTCATCGACCGAGCGGACGCCCTCCGTATTCCGGATGATATCCGTGACCTTTGTGATCTCGCCCTCGACCTTGAGGCGGAGCTTGAGATCGCCGCCGACCGTCGATTCCAGATGCTCGATTGTATCGACTGCGCGGATCTGTCCCTTATTGATAATGACCACGCGCTCACAGACGGCGGTCACCTCTGCGAGGATGTGCGTCGAGAATATAATAGTATGCTCCCGCGCAAGATCCTGAATCAGGCGGCGCACCTCCATGACCTGTGTCGGGTCCAGACCGACTGTCGGTTCATCGAGAATCAGGAATTTCGGCGAGCCGAGCAGTGCCATCGCAAAGCCGACACGCTGCCGGTAACCTTTGGAAAGGTTGCCGATGATCCGCTTCTGGACATCGGTGATATGCAGGCGCTCCATCGCGTTTTCGACCTGCTTCTGACGGTCGGCGCGCGGCACGCCTTTGAGTCCTGCCGCAAAGTTCAGATAGTCACGCACGCGCATATCCGGATAAACCGGCGGAATCTCCGGCAGATAGCCGATGCGCCGCTTGACCTCAAGCGGTTCCTTTGAGATGTCATAGCCGTCTACCAGCACGGTACCTGAGGTAGAGGGCAGACATCCGGTGATCATGTTCATCGTGGTGGATTTGCCGGCGCCGTTCGGTCCGAGAAAGCCCAGCACTTCATGATCGCCGACGGTGAAGGAGATATCCTGCACAGCCGGATGCGAGCCGTAAAATTTTGTGAGGTTTTTGATCTCAACCATGTTTTCCGCAAAGCCCCTTTCATCATTGCAAGAAATTGCTAAAAGATTGAAAATATGTGCCGCGTGATGCATCGCCGGTTACCCGTTTCCGGCGGTGCCGACGGCAAGACATATTCATTTTATTATCGCAAAATAAGATGAACAGAATATGAACAAACTGTGTACGGATTATAAATCTATACGGAGAGGATGATTCCGCAGGGTTCATGCCGCGGCTGCACACCGTTCCGGCAGCGGCACATACGCCCCGATTATACTATATATAGAATAGCGGGTGCATGTGTTCGGGATGTGTCAGCAGACGGAAAAATACGGAAAAATACAGAATGTAAAATTCCGGGCAATTATGAACGGCAAAATAAACAAAAATATAAAACCTGATTTGGTGAAGTATCCGAAAAGCGCAACGGGGAGCGGATGTTTCGTGACAAAGGCTTGACAAAGGTCAGAAAAATAATTATAATGAAAACAGGTACTGTATAGGTGTCTCTATATGCATTTGCGGCGCAGGTTTCCGGTCATTGGAACGGATGCCGGATCGGGAACGATCGCTCAAAATGCTGCGGATACCGTTACAGAATCGGTGCGGCATTCCTCGGCACGGGAAAGGCTGCCGCTCACGTACCCGCAAAATGCACAGTCCGCAGCTTCTCGGACTGGCCGTGCATCCATTCAGAAGCGAAAATCTATCAAATTCTACGAGAGGGGAAAAAAAGAATGCAATTCAAGAAGAACAGAGCAATTCTCGCTGCCGTGCTGGCAGCAGCAATGGCATCCAGCGCTCTGCTGTCCGTCTCCGCTTCGGCTTTTGAAAAGCGTACAAAGCCTGAGAAGTTCGGCGATAAGACCTATGCACAGCGTTTCATGTCACTGTATGATGATGTCTACACCCACGGTAAGGACAACGGCTACCTGAGCAAGGACGGCGTTCCGTATCACTCCGTTGAGGAGCTGATCTGTGAGGCTCCGGACTACGGCCACGAGACCACTTCCGAGGCTATGTCCTACATCGTCTGGATCGCAGCTATGCACGATAACCTCGTCAAGGATGGCGTGGTTGACGGCGCTTCCGGCTCCGACCTGGCTGATGCTTGGAAGACCCTTGAGGCCCTGATTCCTTCAAAGGATCAGCAGGCTGGTTTCTTCACACAGTCCTCCCTGAGCGCACAGGTTTCTGCTGAGCATCCGGACAGCATCGAGAAGTATCCGGCTGAGGGCAGCTCTTCCAACACCGGTTCCAACCCGATGCACAGCAAGTTCACCTCCGCTTACAGCAGCGAAGGCAGAGAGTATCTGCTGCACTGGCTGGCTGACGTTGATGACTGGTATGGCTTCGGCGGTTCTGCCCGCGGCGAAAAGGGTGATCTGACATTCATCAACACCTTCCAGCGCGGCGACCAGGAATCCTGCTTCGAGACCATTCCGCATCCGTCCATCGAGACCCTGAAGTACGGCGCATCCGGTCAGGGCATGAAGTTCGCATTCCAGTCTTCTACTTCCGAGTCCTGGTCCTACACCAACGCTCCGGACGCTGAAGACCGTGCAATCCAGGCTGCTTTCGCAGCAGACCGCTGGGGCGTCGGCAACAAGGACGTTTCCGCTAAGGCCGGTATGATGGGTGACTTCTGCCGTAACGATATGTACGATAAGTACTACAAGGAGATCGGCTGCCAGAACATGCAGTCCGCTTCTGCAGGCGACAAGGGCAAGCACTATCTGATGGCTTGGTACACCGCATGGGGCGGCGACGGCAGCTCCCAGCACTCTTGGGCATGGCAGATCGGCTGCTCGCATGCACATCAGTTCTATCAGAACCCGCTGGCAGCTTTCGGTCTGCTCTATGATTCCGATCTCAACAGCGGCATGAAGGCTGAGGGCGCAACCAAGGACTATGAGGATTCCCTCACCCGTCAGCTCGAGATGTATCTCTGGCTGTCTTCCGCTGAAGGTCCGTTCGCAGGCGGCTGCACCAACTGCTGGATGGGCGACTATGAAAAGTATCCGAGCGGCATTCCGCAGTTCCACAAGATGGCTTACATCGAGCAGCCGGTTTACGCTGACCCGGGTTCCAACAACTGGACCGGTAACCAGTACTGGGCAACCCAGCGTCTTGCTGAGCTGTACTATCTGGTTTGCCAGGATTCCACCTACTCCTCCAAGGGCTCTTCCATCACGCCCGGCGGCGTGAGCATCAAGGAAGCTCTGAAGACTGTCCTCGACAAGTGGGTTGACTTCTTCCTCAGCGAGACCACCATCGACGACAAGGGCGATTTCAAGGTCCCGTCCAGCCTGAAGTGGTCCGGTGCTCCGAACGACTGGAGCGGTAAGTATGCTGATAACTCCAGCCTGCACGCAACAGTTGCCGGCTACCAGAACACCGACCTCGGCTGCGTTTGCTCTTTTGCAAACACGCTGATCTACTATGCTGCAGCAAACGGCGTGAAGGATACTGAGGCTTCTGCAACCGGTTCTAACGCTGAGAAGGCTCTCTACACCGCACAGCAGCTCCTCGACCGTACATGGGCAAATGCTCGTGACAACATCGGTCTGACCAGAATTGACCACAACGGTTCGCTGGCTCGTTTCTGGGAGCAGGAAGTCGATACCGACGGCAAGACGGGTAAATATCCGTATGGCTACGAGGTTGGTCCGGGCTCCAAGTTCATCGACATCCGCGAGATGTATAAGGATCCGGGTCAGTCCTACTCCGATCTGTATGCAAAGCTCGAAGAAGCATACAAGAAGGATAAGGCAGAAGGCGCTGAGATGAAGGAATTCTCCGGCTCCTACTCCTACGGTATGGACTGCGCAACTGACTGCAGCGCGTTCAAGAACGTTGAAAAAGTTGACCTTGAGTACCACAGATTCTGGCACGCTGGCGATATCCTGATGGGTCTCGGCACCATGGCTGAGCTCTATCCGAATATGATTCCGACTCCGGTTGGCGGTGAGCCGGTACAGACCACTGAGCCCCCTGTCACCACTGAGCCGTCTGATCCCGGCAAAACCGACTGGGGTAATGTCAACGAATCCGACGGTGCCACTCCTGAGGCACGTGTGGATGTTTCCGACGCTGTTCTGCTTGCTCGCTTCTGCGCTGAGGATACAAAGGCAACGATTACTGCGCAGGGCAAGAAGAACGCAGACGTAAACGCAAGCGGCGCTCCGGATAAGAACGATACCATCAAGATTCTGAAGTTCATCGCAAAGATCATTCCGTACACCGATCTTGGTAAGGCTGACTAATCCGGTCTTCCGTTAATCGAAACTTAATAATAAGAGCACGTCTTTTGGCGTGCTCTTATTTTTTGTTGCATTTATCCCTTGATTTTCCTGTGGATTTATGGTATACTATATAGTGATGAACTATGAGTATATTATGGAATAACATACTATATTGAAAAGAGGGATTGCTGATTATGCCAAAAAGTATGACCGGATACGGCAGAGCACAGCGGCTCGCAGAGGGCAGAGATGTGCTCGTCGAGATCCGCGCGGTCAATCACCGCTACTATGAGTTTTCTGCCAGACTGCCCAGAACCTGCATGTACCTCGAGGAAAAGCTCAAGAGCTTCCTCAACGGAAAAATCGCGCGCGGCAAGGTTGAAGTCTCGGTGACCATCACCAGACCGGACGGCAAGGATGCACAGATCGCCGTCAACCGCTCCGTTGCGGAGGGCTATGTCAATGCGCTGCGGATGCTCAATGAGGAAATGGGCGAGAACGGCGGGCTCTGGCTGAACGATGATATCACGCTCAGCTCGCTGCTGCGCCTGCCCGATGTCTTTACCGTCACGAAGGAGCAGGATGACGAAAACGCCGTCTGGGCGGTTGTCTCTGAAGCTGCCGGCGAGGCGCTCGAGTCATTCCTCACGATGCGCAAGGCGGAGGGCGAACGGCTCGCTGCCGATCTGCTCGGAAAGCTCGCCGGACTCGAAGCCATGCTCGAAAAGATCGAGGCGATTGAACCGGGCGTCGCGGAAAGCTACCGGCAGAAGCTGCTCGCAAAGCTCACCGAACTGCTCGGCGATACCAATATCGACGAACAGCGCATTCTGACGGAAACCGCCATCTTTGCGGAGAAAACCGCAATCGACGAGGAGACCGTCCGCCTGCACAGCCATATCGCTCAGTTCCGCACGCTGATCGCTGCGGATGAAGCCGTCGGCAGAAAGCTCGACTTCCTCGTGCAGGAGATGAACCGCGAGGTCAATACCATCGGCTCCAAGGCGCAGGATCTCAGCATTACACGGCTTGTTGTGGATATGAAATCCGAGATCGAAAAGATCCGCGAGCAGATCCAGAACATTGAGTGAGCGAAAGGAGCAGATATGCGGCTGATCAACATTGGCTTCGGCAATATGATTTCATCGGCGAGACTCGTGACCATTGTCAGTCCCGATTCCGCGCCGATCAAGAGAATTGTACAGGATGCACGCGACAGAGGCAGACTCATTGACGCGACATACGGCAGACGGACACGCGCAGTCATTGTGATGGACAGCGACCATGTGATTCTTTCCGCGATTCAGCCGGAAACCATCGCGGCGCGTCTCGCCGGAAGCAATGCACCTGCGGAGGAGGAGACAGAAGATGAGTAAAGGTTTGCTGATCGTCCTTTCCGGTCCGTCCGGATGCGGAAAAGGCACGATTGTTCAGGAGATTCTCAAGGACGGCGACTGCGCTGTCTCGGTCTCGGCGACGACCCGTTCGCCGCGCGAGGGCGAGGAGAATCATGTCCACTACCATTTTATCACGAAAGAGGAATTTGAAAAGCGCATCGCCCATGACGGTCTGCTCGAATATGCCGAGTACTGCGATAACTACTACGGCACACCGCGCGCCGAGGTCGAGGCCATGCGCGCTTCCGGCAAGCATGTCATTCTCGAGATCGAAGTGCAGGGCGCATTTCAGGTCAGAGAGCGCTGCCCGGAGGCGATCCTCATATTTACGATTCCGCCCTCGATCAAGGAGCTGCGCCGCAGACTGGAAAAGCGCGGCACAGAATCTGCCGAGGTGGTAGAAAAGCGCATCGCGCGTGCACAGGAGGAGCTCCCCCTTGCAAAGCACTATGATTATGTTGTCCTCAATGATGCGCTGGAGGACGCGGTCGCTGATTTCCGCTCGATCATCCGCACGGAGACCATGCGCCCGAATCAGATAGATTGGAACCGGCTTGACTGGAACCTGTGAGAGAAAGGATTGACCTGTTATGATGCTCAGACCCTCTATGTACCAGATTATCTCGAAGAACGAGAGCTACTATTCCCTCGTGATCGGCGTTGCAAAGCGCGCAAGAGAGATCGCGGAGGCACATGTCAAGGAAAAGGAGGCCGCAAAGGCTGCTGCTGAAAAGCGCGCAAAGATGAACGGCGACCAGAAGATCCGCCTCGATGACAAGACCATGCGTATGGTCGTGCTCGAGGAGAATCCGGTCAAGACTGCCGTGGATGAATTCGCTGCCGGCAAATATAAGCTGGTGGAGCCTGTTGAGGATAATGACCGCTGATGACGGACTGCGTCGGAAACGGTTATGCAATGCCGCTGACGATCCGGGTCGCACTGGATGCAGCGGCGTTTGGCTATGATCAGCTCTACAGCTATACCGTCAATCCGGAGTGGGAGGACAGAATCGCGCCCGGCATGCGCGTTGCTGTGCCCTTCGGCAGAGGCAACCGCAGAAGGCTCGCGATGATCCTCGAGGTCTCGCGGGAACCGGCAGAGGAGGGGCTGACCCTCAAGCCGGCCGCGGCGCTGCTCGATCCGGAGCCGGTGCTGACCGAAGAACTGCGGATGCTCGTGGACTGGCTGCATGCAAATACCTTTTGTACATGGTATGATGCGGTGCGCGCTGTGCTGCCGGGCGGTCTGCAGATCCGGCTGGAGGAACGCTATCTGCCGCTTGAGCCGCCGGTCGGCGTGAAGCTGACAGAGAAGGAAGCCAATGTGCTGCGGATGATGCAGCTTGCCAAGTCCCAGCGTGAGCGCGATGTGCTGGCGCAGGAGGACGGCGGCGACGAAAAGCAGAAAATCATTGCTTCGCTTGTGCAGAAGGGATGTCTGCTGGCGGTTTCTGAGGGCAAACAGCTCATCGGGGACAGCACAAAGAAAATGGTGCGGCTCTCGCAGGGGTATCTTGCGGATGAGAGCGCCTATCGCCCGACGCCCAAGCAGGCGCAGGCGGTGCAGGTATTACAGGAGCATGAAGCGCTTTCCGTCAAGGAATGCGCCTATTTTGCCGGTGTCGGCGAAACGGTTGTGCAGAATCTCGTGAAGGCGGGCATTGCCGAGTTTTATGAAGCGGAGCTGCTGCGCGTGCCGCGCGATGCCGAGGTCACGATTGATCCGGCGGATACCGTGCTCTCTGAGGAGCAGCAGGCTGCCTATGATGCCGTTGCGGAGCAGATTCTTGCGCGGAAGGCGGCGGCATTCCTGCTGCACGGCGTCACCGGAAGCGGCAAGACGGCGGTCTTTGAGCAGCTCATCGCACTGACGCTGAAGCAGGGCAGGGGCGTGCTGCTGCTGATTCCGGAGATTTCCCTGACGCCGCAGGTTGTGCAGTATTTTCAGTCGCGGTTCGGGAACCGTGTGGCACTGATCCACAGCGGACTTTCCCTTGCACAGCGGCTCGATACGGATAAACTGATCCGGCGCGGCGAGGTTCAGATCGTCATCGGCACGAGAAGCGCCGTTTTTGCGCCGCTGCCCGATTTAGGGCTCATCATCCTCGATGAGGAGGGTGAGCACTCCTATAAATCGGAGCAGTCCCCGCGCTACCATGCGGCGGATGTCGCGAAGGCACGCGCAAAATATCACAATGCGGCGCTGGTGCTCGCTTCTGCAACGCCCTCGCTCGAGAGCCGGTATCTGGCGGAGCGCGGCGTCTACCGGCTGCTGAAAATGACAAAGCGGTACAATCAGGCGCCGCTGCCTGCGGTCACAATCGTGGACATGAATCTCGAGCGGGCGAACGGCAACGGCAGTCCGTTCTCGATTGCGCTCTCGGAGGCGCTCTATGAAAATCTGCAGCGCGGCGAACAGAGCATTCTGCTGCTCAACCGGCGCGGCTATCACACGCTGCTGCAGTGTACCAAATGCTATGAACCGGTCTACTGCCCGAACTGCTCGGTGCCGATGACTTATCACAAGACGAACGGCTCGCTGCTCTGCCACTACTGCGGACATGTGCAGCCGCCGGTGACCGTCTGCCCGAAGTGCGGCAATGACAGGCTGCGGCAGATGGGCTTCGGGACGCAGAAGCTCGAGGAGGAGCTGCAGGCGCTGCTGCCGGATGCGAAGATCCTGCGCATGGATGCCGACACAACCATGACGCGCACTGCCTACGAAACCGGATTCCGCGCCTTTGCCAATCATGAGTATGACATTCTCTGCGGCACGCAGATGATCGGCAAGGGGCTCGATTTCCCGAATGTCACGCTGGTCGGCGTGGTCTCGGTCGATAAGGCGCTGTTCGCCGGCGATTACCGCAGCTACGAGCGGACATTCTCGCTCGTGACGCAGGTTGTCGGGCGCGGCGGCAGAGGCAAAACCGCCGGACGCGCCATCCTGCAGACGCATATGCCGGATCACTATGTGCTCAATCTCGCGGCGGCGCAGGATTATGACCGCTTCTATACTGAGGAACTGGCACTCCGGCGCGCGCTGATGTTCCCGCCGGTCTGCGATCTCTGCGTGATCGGGTTTTCCGGTATTCGCGAGGACCGCGTGCGGATTGCATCGGAGCGGTTTGTCGGGATTCTGGCGGAGACGGTGAAGCAGCGCGAGCTGAAACTGCCGCTGCGTGTGCTCGGACCTGTTGAAGCAGGCTACGGCAAGCTCAACGGAAAATACCGGCGCAGACTGCTGCTCAAATGCAAGAACACCGCCGAAATGCGCGCGTTCATCCGTTCACTGCTCGAGCAGGCATATGCGGACAGGGCGTTTGCCGATGTATCGGTCTTTGCGGATATGAACGGCGACTGCGGCGTATGATTTAAGAATTTCTGAAATTATTGTGAAAACGCATCATTTTAATTGAAAAATCTGTTATAATCATTAGGAACAGGAAATCATAAGGAGGAATCATCATGGCAAGAAACAAGCAGCCGGCAAGATTTGTCGAGATCTATACACAGAAAACACCGGGCATCAGCAAGGTGCTCGTTGATATGGCAACAGGCGTCAACTACTTTTTCCACTCCGAAAGTGACGGCTACGGCGGGGCAGGCGGTCTGACACCGCTGCTCAATCCGGACGGGTCACCCGTCATTACGCCGCCTGAGATGTTCATGACACCGCAGTGAAAATCTGTAAGCTGACGAAAAAGCAGGTCATCATCCGGCTGATTCTGCTTGTCATATTCCTGATTGCGCTCTATTTGCTGATGTGTCTGCGCGCATGCCCGAAGTGGCATGATCAGGTGCTGACACCGCCGGAATCGAAGGGCGCGGGCGGCACGCAGGAGACGGCAGTCGCACCGCCGGAGGGCTATGAGCGAATCCCTGCCGCGGAGGGCAGCTTTCTGCAGTTTATGCGGGAGATGCCGGTCTGGGAGCAGGGCAGCAGCATCATGACCTATGACGGCGAGGCGATCTCATCGGTCAACGCGGCGGCGGTCTATACGCTCAGTCTGCCCGATGCAGATTTGCAGCAGTGCGCGGATACGGTCATCCGGCTGTGGTCGGAGTATTACTATCAGACCGGACAGACAGACCGCATCGCGTTTTCGTATTCAAACGGCTATGAAACAAGCTGGGCGGACTGGCAGAAGGGCTGGCGCTATCTGACGGTTCCGGCTGTTGGCTGGACATTCCGCCTGAAGCTGAAAGGTCAGGATGATTCGCTGCAGCAGATGCATAATTATTTGAGGGCGGTCATGCGGTATGCAGGCACGCTTTCGCTGGAAGCAGAATCGCAGCCGATCGGCATTTCGGAGGCGCATGCAGGCGACATCATCTGCAAGGGCGGTGCGCCGGGGCATGTTGTCGTGATTGTCGATGAGGCGGTCAATGAAAAAGGCGAACGCTGCTTTCTGCTCGCGCAGGGGCTGATTCCGTCGCAGTCTGCACATATCATTGCAGGTGTGCATGACAGTCCGCTGGGAGAAACATGTCCGTGGTATACGGAGACACAGCTCTCGACGGCACCGATCCGGCTGAGCTGCTACCCCTATGAATCAACTGACGCACTGCGCCGCTGGAAGGACGGCTTTCCGAATGCGGCGGAGACGAATAAAGGAGAATAAAAATGGCAATTCGCAAGATTGTGAAAGAGGGCGATCCGGTTCTGCAGAAGAAGTGCAGACCGGTCGAGAAATTTGACGAAAAACTCTGGCAGAATCTCGATGATATGGCGGATACGCTCCGTGATTCCGGCGGTGTGGGACTTGCTGCGCCGCAGATCGGCATTCTGCGCAGATACTTTATCATGATCCTCGAGGAGGACGGCGACGTCATCGAGGCAATCAATCCGGAGATCGTCAAGACTTCCGGCAAGATCCGCGATGTTGAGGGCTGCCTTTCCGTCCCGAACCGCTGGGGCTATGTCACACGCCCGAAGGCGGTTGTGCTGCGCGCCTATGACCGCAACGGCGAGCAGTATGAGCTGAAGCTCAAGGATCTCGGTGCACGCTGCGCCTGCCACGAGAGCGATCATCTCGACGGGCATCTGTTCCTCGAAAAGGTCGAGGAATTCTGCAAGCCGGAAGCACAGGAGTAATCCGGTGAAGGCGCGGCTTGCGGGCAGGGCACTCGCGGCGTTTGCCGTCGGGCTGCTTGCCGTCGGACTGCTGATCTTTCTGCCGGCGGGGACGCTTGCCTATCCCTGCGGCTGGCTCTTTTGCGGCGTGCTGTTCATCCCGATGGCGGTGATGGGCATTGTGCTGCTGATAAAAAATCCGGCGCTGCTGGAAAAGCGCCTTTCGCGCAAAGAGTCGCAGTCGGAGCAGCAGACGGTTGTCAAACTCAGCGCGCTGATGTTTCTGCTGGGATTCATCCTCTGCGGGCTGGACTTCCGGTTTCAGTGGCTGCCGCTCCCGAAGTGGATTCCCATTGCTGCGGCGGTGATTTTTCTGCTGGGATATCTGATGTATGCAGAGGTGCTGCGCGAGAATGCGTATCTTTCGCGCACGGTCGAGGTGCAGGAGGAGCAGCAGGTCATTGATACAGGGCTGTACGGCGTCATCCGGCACCCGATGTACACCGCGACGATTCTGATGTTCTGCACGATTCCGCTTGTGCTGGGCTCGGTGATTGCACTGCCGGTGTTCCTGCTCTATCCGGTGATTCTCGTGCGCAGAATCCGGAATGAGGAGCAGGTGCTCTGCGAAGGGCTCCGCGGCTACCGCGACTATCAGAAAAAAGTGAAATACAGACTGTTCCCGTATCTCTGGTGAACAGCAAACCCAAATCCGTACCGCACTGCGGTCAGAGGAGGCACATATGAATATTGTTTTTATGGGCACGCCTGATTTTTCCGTGCCGACACTGAAGATCCTGATCGAGGACGGCCATCATGTACAGGCGGTCTTCACACAGCCCGACCGTCCGCGCGGCAGAGGCAAAAAGCTGCAGCCGACACCGGTCAAGGCATGCGCCGAGGCGGCGGGGATTCCGGTCTATACGCCGCAGTCGCTGCGAAAGGGCGACGATGCCGCCGAATCGCTCGCACTGCTGAAACAGCTCAATCCGGAGCTGATTGTAGTCATTGCCTACGGGCAGATTCTGCCGAAGGAGATTCTCGATCTGCCGAAATACGGCTGCATCAATCTGCATGCTTCGCTGCTGCCCAGATGGCGCGGCGCTGCTCCGATTCAGCGTGCGATTCTTGCGGGCGACAGCGAAACCGGCATCACCGCGATGCAGATGGCAGAGGGGCTCGATACCGGCGATATGCTCCATGTGCTGAAAACGCGCATCGCGGAGGATGAGACCGCTGAGACGCTCAATGACAGACTCTCGCTGCTCTCTGCGGAGACGCTGCGGGAGACCATCTCACTGCTGACGCAGCATCTGCTGCATCCGGTGCCGCAGGGCGATGCGGGCGTCACCTATGCCGAAAAGATCACGAAGGATATGAGCCGCCTTGATTTTAGCGCATCTGCTGCGGAAATCGACCGGACAATCCGCGCGGTCACGGGCTTTGCGATGCTGAACGGCAAGCGCATCAAGCTGCTCGGCTCTGCATGCAGCAGCTATCAGAGCGAGCTGCCTGCCGGAACACTCTGCAAAGAGGGCAAGAACAAGCTGTATCTGATCTGCGGCGACGGAAAAGCCGTGCAGCTGACCGCCGTGCAGCCCGAGGGCAGCAAACCGATGAAGATTCAGGATTTCCTGAACGGCTCCGCTGTGCAGGAGGGCGCTTGTCTGACTGCGGCGGAATAACCCGCTGAAAGGAGAACGCTTATGTATATCCTTTTGATTTTATCTTTTGTCATTACGCTTGCGGCACAGATTCATGTGCAGGCGTCATTCAGAAAATACAGCAAGGTGCGCAATTCGCGCGGCATCACCGGCGCGGAGGCTGCAAGACAGCTCCTGCTTGAACACGGCATCACCGATGTGAAGATCGAACCGGTGCCCGGCAATCTCACCGATCACTATGATCCGCGGGACAATGTGATCCGGCTTTCGCAGGATGTCTACGATAAAGACAGCGTTGCGGCGGTCGGTGTTGCGATGCATGAGGCAGGGCATGCGGTGCAGTATGCACAGAATTATGCACCGGTCAGGCTGCGCAATGCGATTGTCAAATCCACGAATATTTCCTCGACGGTTTCCTATCTGCTGATTATGGCAGGTATCATCTTCGGCGGCGGAAACGGCAGGCTCGGCTATACGCTGATCACGCTCGGCATCATCTTTTTCCTTGCGGTGATCTTCTTCCAGCTTGTGACGCTGCCCGTTGAATTCAATGCGAGCGGCAGAGCCGTGCGCGCGCTCCGGAACTCCACGCTGCTCGATGCAGAGGAGCAGAAGGGCGTCCGCAAGGTGCTGACGGCGGCGGCGCTGACCTATGTCGCGGCGGTCGCAGTATCGCTGCTGCAGCTGGTGCGTCTGCTTGCCATCAGAGGGCGGCGCAGATGATCGGGCTTGATGCGCGAATGCTCTGCGTGCGGACGCTGATCCGCTCGATTCGCTCGAAAAGCTATTCCAATCTCGCGCTGACGCAGGCTGTCATGGATGCCGAAAACCTGTCACCGCAGGACAGCGCGCTGTGCAGAAGAATCTTCCGCGGCACCTTTGAGCGGATTATCACGCTCGATGCATGTATCGCGGCACATTCCAAGCGTCCGCCGGAAAAGCTCGATCTTGAGGTGCTGTGCGTTCTGCGCTGCGGCATCTATGAGCTGCTGTATCTGCACACGCCGGATTCGGCGGCGGTCAACCTCTGGACGGAGGCGGTCAAGAAGCTGAAAAAATCAAGCGCTTCCGGAATGGTCAATGCGATCCTGCGCGGATTTATCCGGAGCGGCAAAGAAATCCCGATGCCGAAGGACGAACGCGCGGCGATGTCGGTGCAGTATTCCGTGCCGCTGCCGCTGCTCGATGCGCTCCTTGCGGACTATGACAGCGAAACGGTCGCGGCATTCCTCGCGGATGCGGAGGACGCACCGCCGATCTATCTGCGGCGCAATCCGCTGTTTGAAAACAGCGAAAAGATCATTTCCGCGGCGGAGCCTGTTGCGGGGATTCCCGATGCCTATCTGCTCAAAAAGCGCGGCGAGACCGCAGAGGTTCCGACCGTGATCGACGGGCAGGAGACTGTCCCGATTGACCCCTACCGCAGCGGGCTGATTTCCGAATCAAAGGCGGTGGGCGCTGCCATGCATGTGCAGGATCTTGCCTCGCAGCTTTGCTGTCTCGCGCTTGATCCGCAGCCGGGGGAGACCGTGCTCGATGTCTGCGCGGCACCGGGCGGCAAGAGCTTCACAATCGCGGAGCTGATGCAGAATCAGGGGCATGTGTATTCCTATGATCTCCATGAAAAGCGCGTCGGGCTGATCCGGAAGGGCGCGGAGATGCTGCGTCTGAGCTGCATCACGGCGGAGACCGGCGATGCACGGCTGACCGAAAAACCGCTTGCAGACCGCATCCTCTGCGATGTGCCCTGCTCGGGCTTCGGCGTCATCCGCAGAAAGCCGGAGATTCGCTATAAATCGCTCGATGAGGCTGCCGATCTGCCGGAGATTCAGTATCAGATTCTCGAAGCCGCTGCAAAGGCGCTGAAGCCGGAGGGCGTGCTGGTCTATTCGACCTGCACCGTCCTGAAACGCGAAAACGAGGATGTTGTCCGCAGATTTCTGGCGGCGCATCCGGATTTTGTGCTCGAAAAGCCGTGGCAGAATCTGCCGGCGCTCAGCGGATACGGGCAGGAGATGACAACGCTCTTTCCGCAGATGCTCGGCAGCGACGGATTTTTCATCGCGAAGATGCGGAAATGTGCGGCGGAAAAATGAGCGCGGAAAATTGCTTTTCTGAAAGGAGCTGAGACCGGTGGAAACACAAAAAACCGACATCCTGCAGCTGCTGCCGGAGCAGCTCGAAGCAGAGATCATTGCGATGGGCGCGCCGAAATTCCGCGCAAAGCAGATTTTCCGCCAATTACACGTAAAACGTGTCTTTGATTTCGCAAAGATGACAGAACTTTCTAAACAATTTCAGGCAGAGCTAAAAGAGCGCTTTTATATAAACCTGCCAAAGATTGAGAAAAGGCTTGATTCTTGTGCGGATGATACTGTAAAATATCTGTATAGGCTCTCTGACGGCGCCTGTATCGAGACGGTTCGCATGGTCTATCACCACGGCGTGACCGCATGTATTTCGACGCAGGTTGGCTGCAAAATGGGCTGTAAATTCTGTGCCTCGGCACCGCTCGGATTTGTGCGCAATCTGACGCCTTCCGAGATGCTCGGGCAGATTTACGGAACCGACGCAGACTTCCCGCCGGAGCAGCAGATCAGCGGCATCGTGCTCATGGGCATCGGAGAGCCGCTTGATAATTTTGAGAACGTGATGCAGTTTCTGCGTCTGCTCTCCTGCAAAGAGGGCAGGAATCTCAGCCTGCGGCATGTTGCGCTTTCAACCTGCGGCCTTGTCCCGATGATCAGGCGGCTCGCAGAGGAGGAACTGCCGCTGACGCTTTCGGTCTCGCTGCACGCCGCGGACAATGAAACGCGCGATGCACTGATGCCGGTCAACCGGCGCTATCCGCTGGAGGAGCTGCTCGGTGCCTGCGGCGATTACTTCCGCAGAACAGGCAGGCGCGTCACATTTGAATATGCCGTGATCGCCGGTGAGAATGATTCGGCGGAGGCGGCGAAAAAGCTCGGGAAACGGCTGCGGCCGGTGTTCCCGAATCAGAGACCGCATGTCAATCTGATTCCGGTCAACCCGGTGGCGGGAACCGGCTTTCAGGCGGGACACGCGGAGGCATTCCGGAAGCTGCTGGAGCAGGAGGGCATCAATGCCACCGTCCGGCGGACACTCGGAGAGGATATCAAGGCCGCCTGCGGTCAGCTTCGGCGCGATACCGTGGAGGCTGCTACATGAAGAAAGCGTGGTGAGCACCAGTGAAGGCGTATCTGGGCTGTGATATCGGCAGAGCCAGAGCCGAGAATCAGGATTCGATCCGTGCGGAGAACTATCCGGACGGTGTGCTTGCCATTGTCTGCGACGGCATGGGCGGGATGGAAAACGGCAGTGCTGCGAGCAAAATCGCGATTGCTGCTGCGGAGGATGCCTTCCGTGCATCCTATCAGACCGGCATGTCGGATGAAGATGTCTGCGACCTGCTCAGGAGCTGCGCCGCGGACGCCAATCAAAAGGTTTACAGAGCTGCTGTCAGCAGCCGGATGCGCTCGCGGATGGGCACAACGCTCGTCGGCGCATTTGTGCGGCCGGAGACAGCATGCATTGTCAATATCGGTGATTCCAGAGCGTATCTGCTCCCGAAGGAGGGACCGTTCCGCCAGATCACCACGGATCATACCGTTGTGCAGCTGCTCTATGAGCAGGGCATGATTACCGCAGAGGAGCGCGCCACGCATGCAAGACGCAATGAGCTGATGCGTGCCGTCGGCGTTGCCAGCAGAGTGCTTGCCGATATTCAGGCGGTGCCGCTCGATCCCGGCGACAAGGTGCTGCTCTGCTCCGACGGACTTTACAGCATGGTCGAGCCGGAACGAATCGAGGAGATCATGCGCGAAACACCTGCCGAGCAGGTGCCGGAGGTCTGCATCGCAGAGGCGAATGCAAACGGCGGCAGAGATAATATCTCGGTGATTCTGCTCACGGATGAGCCGGAGCACACGCAGGGGGAATAACATTGTAATTCTTGTGCTTCGGGGACACAATCAGCCCCGCCTGACCGCACATGAGAAAGATACAACAGGGTTATGAAATGAGTTTCGCCGGAGGCATCCGGCACGGAGGTTTGTGATGGAAAAAGATCGCAATGACAAGAACATCGGAAAGAAGCTCGACGGTCGCTACGAAATCACGGAGCTGATCGGCGAGGGCGGCATGGCTGATGTTTACCGCGCAACAGATGTTGTCGATAACAAAACCGTTGCTGTCAAGATCCTCAAAAAGGAGTTTGCCGAGAACGAGGAGTTCCTGCGCAGATTCCGCAATGAATCCAAGGCGATTGCCGTGCTCAGTCATCCGAACATCGTCAAGATCTATGATGTCGGGTTTTCGGAGCGCATCCAGTTCATCGTAATGGAGTATATCGACGGCATCACGCTGAATGAATACATGGAGCAGCAGGGACAGCTCGGCTGGAAGGATGCAGTCCACTTCATTCTGCAGATCCTGCGCGCACTCCAGCATGCCCACAGCAAGGGCATCGTGCACCGTGATATCAAGCCGCAGAACATCATGATGCTCCGCGACGGCACGATCAAGGTGATGGACTTCGGCATTGCGAAGTTTGCCCGTGAAGACGGCAAAACCGGTACCGATAAAGCAATCGGCACCGTGCATTATATCAGCCCCGAGCAGGCAAGAGGCGGCGTGACCGATGCAAAGAGCGACCTCTACTCCGTCGGTGTGATGCTCTATGAGATGCTCACCGGCAAAAAGCCCTTTGATACCGATAACCCTGTCAGCATTGCAGTGATGCACATGCAGGCAAAGGTGCCGCTGCCCAGCACCATTCGCCCTGATATCCAGATCGGACTCGAGGAGATCATTCTCAAGGCGATGGAAAAGGATCCCGCAGACCGCTACCAGTCTGCAAGAGACATGATGGATGATCTCCAGACCTTTAAGGAGGATCCGGACGGCGTGTTCGGATACTACCCCGAATTGTTTGAGGAGGAGCCTGTGAAGGATATGTTTGAAGAAGACGATAACAGCAAAACCAGAAACTACAGACCGCTCACTGAGGAACGGGATCTGGTGCCGGAGGATGACTACTACGACGACGACCAGCCCTACTACGATGACGAGGAGCAGTATTACGACGACGAGCAGTATGATGACCGCGGCGCCTATCAGGATGAGCCGGCGGAGGAGGACGAGGAGGAATATGAGGAGGAGACAAAATCCTTCTTTGTCCCGATCCTCAGCGCTGTCATCATCGTTGTGATGATTGTTGCAGCCGTGCTGTTCACGATGCTGCTCTGGAACATGATCAAGGGCAACACCAGCGAGAATAACAATCTCGAATTCAAGATGCCGTCTCTGATCGGTATGGACTACAAGGAAGCCGAGCTGCAGTACGGCGACAAGATCCGCATCAACATCGAGAGCAAGGAGTATTCCGAGTACGAGAAGGATAAGATCTTCAACCAGGATATTCCGGTCAATGACCCGGTCGGCAAGGGCGATACCGTCAACGTCAGAGTTTCGCTCGGCGCGAAGAAGGTGCTCCTGCCGGATGTCGAGAACTGGGAGTTTGAGACCGCAAAATCGACCATCGTCGGTCTGGGTCTGTTCGTTGATAAGCGTTCCTCCTATGACCCGAATATTGAAAAGGGCAAGGTCATTTCGACTGACCCGAAGGGTCCGCTCGAGGTTGAGCCTGGTTCCTATGTCCGCGTGACCGTTTCGCTCGGTCAGAACAAGACCACGGTTCCGGTTCCGAACTTTGTCAACATGGACTGGGATCTCGCAAAGACGCAGGCGGAGGCGCTGAAGCTCACCGTCTCGAAGAAGGAAGTCGATGACGAAACCAAGGAGGGCACCGTCCTGAACCAGAATGTTCAGCCGAATGAGGAGGTCTCCGAGGGCACGCTCATCGAGCTGACTGTCTCCTCCGGTAAGAAGAAGGAGCAGCAGGTTCGCATTTCGTTCAATATTCCGGCGAATGCAAGCGGTATCTTCCATATCGGTCTCTATGAGGGCGGTATCGCAAGAGCCGTCGGCGGACAGTTCAATGTCGATTACGCGGCAGGCGTCACATCGCTTGTCCTTGAGGGCAACGAGACCATTGATGTCGTTGCAATCCTTGTCAACGATGCAAACGGCAAGGAGGCTGAGATCGGCAGGTACAGGGTAGACTTTGACAAGAAGACCTATGAGACGCTCAGCAGCGATCCGGGCGCCGCATTTGAAAGAGTTGACGGTCTGAACGGCGCTGCGCCGGTTACCACCACGGCACCGCCTGCCACCATCGTGACAGAGCCGCCGATCGTGACTGAAGCACCGGTTGTGACACAGGCTCCGGAAGAGCAGCCTGCTGTGACACCGGATCCGAATGCGAATGTTGCCGGTTAATGCGCAATGGAAGGTTTGATTCTGAAAGCAGTTGGGGGACTTTACACCGTAGAGTCCCCCAACGGTGTATTATCGTGCAAAGCGCGCGGCATCTTCCGCAAGCAGGGAATCTCGCCCTGTACCGGCGACCGCGTCACCGTTGAGGACGATGTCATCACGGAGATCATGCCGCGGAAGAATCTGCTGATCCGTCCGCCGCTTGCCAATCTCGACCAGCTGCTGTTTGTGCTCTCGGTGCGCGATCCGGCGCCGAATCTGCAGCTGCTCGACCGCTTTCTCACGGTCTGTGTTTACAAGGAGATTCAGCCGGTGCTGATCTTTACAAAGCTCGATCTCGCGGATGCGGTCAAATATGCCGAAATCTACCGCGCAGCCGGTTTTCCGCAGTTCTTCGTCGATTACGAGAAGCCGGAGACCGTTGAAGCGGTCTATGAAGCGCTCGCCGGAAAGATCAGCGCGTTTACCGGAAACTCCGGCGTCGGCAAATCGACGCTGCTCAATGCGCTGGATGTCTCGCTGAATCTGGAGACAGGCGATATCAGCAAAAAGCTCGGCAGAGGCAGACATACAACCCGTGAGACCGCGCTCTATACGTTGCCGCACGGCGGGAAAATCGCGGATACACCGGGATTTTCGACCTTTGAAACGGATGCCTATGCGCAGATCGCACCTGATGAGCTCGCGGATTGTTTTCCGGAGATCGGCGCGGTGACAGAGCCCTGCCGCTATGCGGACTGCAGACATATCAAGGAGCCGGATTGTGCCGTGCGGAATGCCGTGCGTTCCGGCGCAATCCCCAAGAGCCGCTATGAGAACTATACCCTGATGATGCAGGAATCTCTCAGCCGCAAGGCGTATTGAGGTGTCTTCGACAGATTGATAATGGGGACTTACAGTATTGCTGCGCAAACTGTGCCCCAAGCCCCTGCTGGGGTCATTGAACCCGGAACCCATGTTTATGTCAGAATATAGAAAGCCGCCAAATTACGTATTTACGCATATTTGGCGGCTTTGTTTTGTGTCAGCATATACATGGGGACGGGAGTACGAGTGAATAGTGAATAGAGAAAAGTGAAAATTGAAAAACAAAATGGGGTCTAACGGTTTGCGCAGCAATACCGTAGGATAAATATCCCCAGCGGGAGTTTGAGGGCGAAGCCCTCATTATCAATCATTGCGCCGCGATACCGAATTGCTCCATCGGAGATGCCGCTGAAAAAAGTATCCGCTTCGCGGATGCTATTTATGAATGGGCGCCTCTATCGCAGGCGCCCAAGCCCCCGAGCTCTTGATATGCAAAGGGGGAGTTCCGCACTCTGCGGAGTGCGGCTTAGGGCGCTGCCCTAAGAACCCGCGAGCTTTTGAAAAAGCTCGACCAAAACTTTTATATTGGCGCTCCGGCAACGATTTGCACCCATCCCATATATAAAATGGGGTCTGGGGATAATATCCCCAGCGGGAGTTTGAGGGCGGAGCCCTCATTATCAATCATCGCGCAGCGATACCGAATTGCTCCATCGGAGATGCCTACAGCCCGCGGCAGAGACGGGCGACCTGATCGGCGGTGTTCCAGACGGACGGCGAAAAGCGGACGGTCCCTTGCGGCGTGCCGAGGGATTCATGCGCGAGCGGTGCGCACTGCAGTCCCGCCCGCAGACAGAATCCGGCGGCGGCAAGCCGTGCAGCGGTCTCATCCGGTGACTCGCTCCCGAGCGTGAACGAGACCACGGGGACATATTCCGCCTGCGGGCTGCGGTAGACAACGGCATCGGGCAGGCGCTCAAGATACGCAATCAGCTGCGCACAGAGCGCGGATTCATGCGCGCGGATGCGGTTCATGCCGTGCTGCATCACAAACTGCATGCCGGCATCAAGCGCGGCGATTCCCGGGACATTGAGCGTGCCGGATTCCAGCGCATCCGGCAGAAAATCCGGCTGCTGCAGGGATGCGGAAAGTGAGCCCGTGCCGCCCTGCATCAGCGGACGCAGCGGCACTGTGCCGTCCGAAATCAGCATGCCGGTGCCCATGATGCCGTATAAGCCCTTGTGTCCGGCGGTGCAGAGCAGGTTGATGCCGCATTCCCGCAGATTGACCGGCAGGATTCCGCACGCCTGCGCGCCGTCTGCAATCAGAATCAGGTGCTTCTCGCGGCAGAGCGCGCCGAGCTCGCGGATCGGGAGACATTGCCCCGTGACATTGCCCGCAATCGTGCAGATCACGGCGCGTGTCTGCGGCTGAATGCGTGCGCGGAATGCGGCGACGGTTTCTGCGGCATCTGCGGAGACGGGGGCAATGCTGTACCGGATGATGCCCGCCGCTGCAAGCGCCGCGACGGGTCTTGCGGCGGAATTGTGCTCCATGCTGCTCAGGATTACATGGTCGCCCTGCCGCAGTGCGCCCTGAATCGCGAGGTTGAGGGCGTGGGTGCAGTTTTGCGTAAAGACAACATGCTCGGGCTCTGCGCCGAACATGGCGGCAGCTGTCTCGCGCGCATGATAGACCGCCTGACCGGCACGCTGCGCGAGCACATGTCCGCCGCGCCCGGGATTGCCGCCTGCAAACCGGATTGCTTCGGCGGCAGCACTGCGGACAGCCGGCGGCTTCGGAAAGGTTGTGGCGGCGTTGTCAAAATAAACCGGCTTCTGCACCGGCACTCAGCTCCTTTCTGCGCTTTGGCTTGTCGTTGTTCAGGGTTCGGGCGTCTGATAGGGGATGCCGTAGGCGCTGAGCAGGTCATAGATATCCTGCTGTGCCGCCTGCACCCGAAAGCGGTAGACGCAGCCCTCGGCGCCTGTGACCCGCGTCATGCGGTACGGATAGCGGTAGCGGCTGAGCAGCTGCTGCGCCTTTTCGGCGTAGGTCTGTGTCCGGATGAGAAAATAAGTCTCCATGCTGTCACCTCCTCCCTTGCAGTATGATATGCAGGGGCGACAGCATCTGACACTGCGCCGCAGGGACCGCGGAAAATCTTAATTTTTTCTTAGGATTCGCCGCAAACTGTGATAATCCGGCAGATTTCGCTGTCTTATATAGTGGTACATGCACATTTTTCTGCCGCCCGAAAGCGAATCCTGACATGCAAAAAAGCACGCTGAGACGCGGATTCCGGCGCCTGTGCAACAAGCGCTGCACGGCACTTTATACAAAAAAACACGCGGATTTTCCGTACAATGAGAATGTTGTCGGAAAATGCGAAAAATGCTTGCTTTTTTTCGGGATTTGCGGTAAAATATAATGTGCATCATACTGTACACGGATACATGGCGCGGCATGCGCCGGATCCGCGATGCTTCCAAATATTTATAAAAAGGAAAGGTAGAAACATTATGGCACAAGCGAAAAAACGGCTGACTGTCGGCAAAATAATCGGCCGTGTCCTGATCGTGTTCTTCACAACACTGCTGCTGATCATCATTGCGCTGTACATGCTGATGCTCGTCATCGCAAAGGGACCGTCGAAGTCGGCAAAGGGCAAATTCGTCAACACGATGAATGAGACAAGCGCACTGAAATTCATCCCGAAAATGTACTTCACGCAGGAGGAGATCGCGGAATATGTCGGCTCCTTCCGTGACAATACAACGGATGAGGTCACAAATGCGGATCTGGTCACGATCGCGCCGAAGACGGTCGGACAGCCTGCTGTCGATGAGAACGGCAAGGTTCAGCCCGAGACCGAGCTTGTGGATGTTTCCGGCAGCACCTTCCGCGGCAAGCTGCTCAAGATCAAGGATCCTTCCAGAGTCTATGTCGGCATCTCCGGTCAGTACGGCCCGGAGTATGAGGGCAAGAAGGTTCTCGATATGGTCGCGGAATACGGCGCACTCGCAGCAATCAACGCAGGCGGCTTTGAGGACCTCAACGGCGTCGGCAACGGCGGCACACCGCTCGGCATGGTCGTCTCGCAGGGTGAGCTCCGCTGGGGTGCAATGGATACCTCGTATGATATCATCGGCTTTGACAACAACAACATCCTGCATGTCGGTACCATGACCGGTCAGCAGGCAATGGATCTCGGCATCCGCGATGCGGTCTGCTTCGGTCCGGTTCTGATCGTCAACGGCAAGCCGGTCAATGAGGAGAAGGATCTCGGCGGCGGCTTCAATCCGCGCTCCGCAATCGGTCAGACCTCTGACGGCACCGTGCTTCTGCTCGTCATCGACGGCAGACAGGCAAACTCCCTCGGCGCAACCTATGACGATATCATTGATATCATGCTGAAGAATGACGCTGTCAACGCTGCAAACCTTGACGGCGGCAGCTCCTCGCATATGATCTACAACAACGAAATTATCACGGTTTGTTCCTCGCTTTACGGTCCGCGCAGAATGCCGACCTGCTGGCTGGTCGCACCGGAAACCTGACGGAAGGAGGCATCGCTGAAAAATGGATAACGAAACCCGAAAGAGAGCAGCAGACCGCGACGCGGATGAGGCTCTGGATGCAATTCTGAGAGAGATTGATTCTGCTGATGTCAAGCGTCCGGCAGAACCCGAGGAGATGCCTGCACCGCGCAGAAGCACCCGCCCCGATGCAGAGCGCAGACGCCGCGCAGAGAGCAGCGAGCGCAACCGCGCACAGCAGCAGGCAAGAGCAGCGCAGCGCAGAGAATCCGCACACGGCACCGAGGAGGCGCAGCGTCCGGCACAGAGACCCGCACAGCGGCACCGTCTGCCCGCAGCAGCGGAGCGTCCGGAAGAACGCTCGCAGCGTCTTGCGGCAGAGCGCGCCCGCAATGCAGAACGCGAAGAACGTCCCGTCCGCCGTCAGCCTTCCGAGCGTTCGCAGAGACCGGCAGAGCGGCAGCAGAGACCGGCATCTGCACAGCGTCCGGCAGAACGTCCGCAGCAGCGCGCACAGCGTCCGGCTGCAGAGCGCACGGCTCAGCGCCCGCAGCAGAGAAGCACGCAGGCTTCGGCTGCACCGGCTGCAAAACCGGCAGCACAGCACAGCGGCAGCAGGACAGCTGCAAAACGCCGTCCCAATATGTTCCGCATCGGCATGGCGCTTTATATCTGCATTTTCATCGTTGCACTGCTGTTCGGCATGCACAAGCTCAATGTCTTCCTCTATGAATATGAGACCTCTCTGCCGGAGCACACGATCGACGGCTATGTCGCAGGACTCAACGGCAGCTTCTACACCGAAATGATCCGTCAGCATGTTGACGAGATTCAGCCCACCGCCTATGAGACGCCCGATACCATCGCAGAAACGCTGGACATCGGCGACTATGACGGCAGCGGCTATACCTGGGCAAAGAATGTCAAGGAGTTCTCAAAGGAGCAGCCCGCATATTTCATCCGCACCGGCAATGCAGCAATCGCAAAGGTTACGCTCAAGCAGGTCGGCGAGACAGAGGAATTCCACAAGCCGATCTGGCAGGTCGAAAAGGCAACGTCCCTGATCGAGGTCGCAGCTGAGCCGCAGTATTCCGCTGAGATCACGGTTCCGGACGGCGCATCCGTTATGGTCAACGGCATCGCGGTACCGTTCGAGGATATGCTCAAGGTCGATTCTTCGATCAAGCTCGATGAATCCGCACTGAGATTTGCACAGCAGCCGAGTGCCTTGCACATTTCGCTTCCCTCGCTCTATGTTGCCCCGAAGGTTCAGGCTTATGATTCGCTCGGCAATGCGCTGACCGTTTCCAAAATGCCGGAGGAAACCGAGACGGAGCAGGTCTTCGTCTTTGAGCCGAAGGCAGAGGCTTCGCCGGATCAGGAGTTTGTCGATCGCGCGGAGGACATGATGCGCGCATATATCGACTACATGGCAAACAAGGACGAGGCACTCTGGACAAACCTCGGCGTGCTCGATAACTATATTGTCCCGAACAGCAGCGCGTATCAGAAGCTGCACGGCATTGCAGGCGACATCAACTGGAACAACCCGTATACCGCGCGTCTGGACAGAGAGCTGAGAGTCAGCAATGTCCGCATGTATTCCGAGAATGTCTGCACCTGCGATGTGCACTATGATTATCAGCTGACAAAGAATGTTGTCAACGATTACGTCGGCGATATGCGCTGGACATTCGTCAAGGCCGGCAATGTCTGGAACGCGACCGAGTTTGAGATCACCGGCTCGAATGATACGAAGTTTGAGTCCGATGAGGACAACGCCGCAGCACCGGCTGAACCTGCCGAACCCGAGCAGGAAGGCTGAGCCGAAAGCATAATGGAATAAATTGTTTCAGCCGCTTCAATCAGGCAGTTACGCTGATTGAAGCGGCTTTTTCATGAGCGCATCAATGAGAGAAGCCATGCGAAGCATCTTCCTCCGCAGCACAGATGCAGAAAGTATCAATAGAAAAAAACATCCGCCGTACCGTAGCAGTACAGCGGATGTTTGCATATCAGCTTGGTATTTGCCGAACCGGAGATTAGCCGAGCTCTGCGAAATACTTGATGGTGCGGACCATCTGGCTGGTGTAGGAGTTCTCGTTGTCATACCAGGAGACAACCTGAACCTCGTACAGACCGTCACCGATCTCAGCAACCATGGTCTGGGTTGCATCGAACAGGGAGCCGTAGGTCATGCCGATAACGTCGGAAGAAACGATCTGATCCTCGTTGTAGCCGAAGGATGCAGAAGCTGCTGCCTTCATTGCTGCATTGATGCCGTCCTTTGTGACGTTGCTGCCCTTGACAACAGCGGTCAGGATGGTGGTGGAACCGGTCGGAACCGGAACACGCTGTGCAGAACCGATCAGCTTGCCGTTCAGCTCCGGAATAACCAGGCCGATTGCCTTTGCAGCACCGGTGGAGTTCGGAACGATGTTTGCAGCGCCAGCGCGTGCACGGCGGAGATCACCCTTGCGGTGCGGGCCGTCGAGGATCATCTGATCACCGGTGTAAGCGTGAATGGTGCTCATGATACCGGACTGGATCGGAGCGTAGTCATTCAGAGCCTTTGCCATCGGAGCGAGGCAGTTGGTGGTGCAGGATGCAGCAGAGATGATCTTGTCATCCTTGGTCAGGGTCTTCTCATTGACGGAGAAAACGATGGTCGGGAGATCGTTGCCTGCCGGAGCAGAGATAACAACCTTCTTTGCGCCAGCGTCGATGTGAGCCTGGGACTTCTCCTTGGAGCAGTAGAAACCGGTGCACTCGAGAACAACGTCAACACCGATCTCGCCCCACGGCAGCTCAGCAGCGTTTGCCTTTGCGTAGATGGTCAGGGTCTTGCCGTCAACAGTGATGGTACCTGCCTCGTCGTCAGCAGTAACGGTGTGAAGATTCTCACCGATGATGCCGCAGTAACCTTTCTGTGCGGTATCGTACTTCAGCAGATGTGCGAGCATGGACGGCTTGGTCAGATCGTTGATTGCAACAACCTCATAGCCCTCTGCGCCGAACATCTGACGGAAAGCCAGACGACCGATACGGCCGAAACCATTGATAGCAACTTTAACAGACATTGGAATTACCTCCTAAAATTTGATACTTCTATTTTACACCATTTTGCCGGAAATTGCAAGCACTTTGACAAAAAAATAACGGTGAAAATGCAAAAGCAATTGAATTTGTCAGATTTATACAATATATTTCAGAATGAATTAGATGAAATCACAAATATTGCGAAAAGGCTCGTATTTTTGCCGCAGTTCGTGTATAATAATAGAGAATGAGCTTGTTATGAAAGGGGAATTCTGTATGTCAGATCAACACACTTTGAACGGCAACGTACTTTCAGCACCGGCGCTCCGGCTTCTGCAGGAGCGGAATGCTGCCGATCAGCGGGCGGTCGCTTCTGTACGGCAGGCAGCGGCGCAGCTTTGCACGCAGGCGGACGAATACGGTCTCCCGTCGGATCCGGCGGCGCGAAGTGTGTATCTGTCGCTTGCAGAGACCTGTTTTGCACTGCAGTACCGCACAGCGTGCGCAAGTGAACTGCTCTGCTACGAGGCAGGTGCGGAGCGCCCTGATGCAGCGGCGGATCTCTGCCGGATGCTGCGGCACTTTGTCAATCAGGCGGATCTGCTGACGGACGGTGCGCTGCAGATCGGAACCTGTGAGATTCCGCACGGACTTTATGCGCTCCTGCCGCCCGAACGTCTGCGCTTTGTGCTGCTGCACCTGCTGATGTCTGCGCTTGCGGAGCAGCCGGACGCGAACACAATGGATCTGACGGCGGAATGCGTGCAGAACGATCTGCGGCTCGAGCTTGTGCTGCGGCATGATCCTGAGGCGGAAACTCTGCCGCGGAAGGAAATTTTCCCTGCAGAGGACGGTCTCCTCCTGCCGGATGCACCGGAACTGCTGACAGAACGCTTCTGCGCCTGCTATGATGTCCGGATTCTGCGGCAGTCCGCGGCGGAAAAAAGTGCCTGCGTCCTGACGCTGCCGGCGGCAAGAGCGCAGAACCCGCTGGTCAAAGTCAGCTCGGATTCGGCTGAATTTCACGATGATACGCTGTTTTCAGCATTTCTTTCACAGCAGTTCCCGACAGAACGCCTGCTGACCGCACTTGCAGAACTGTCATGATATTCGGCAGGTTGCATAAACGAAACAGGAGCGATTTGTAAGTTCTGTTCTTCATAAATTGTTCATTTTCTATTGACATTTTGATAAAGATATGCTATACTAAGGATGATATCGTGAGCACTTTGTGCATATTTTTGACACATGCAAAAAGTACTGCAATCAGGCGAAAAAACGCTGACGATCTGCTCCAAGAGAAAGAGGGATTGACTATGAAACGGAATGGAACGCTCCGGAAACAGCGGGTTTCCGGTTTTACACTGCTTGAAATGGTCATTGTCATGGGTATCATCTCGATTTTGGTCGGTGTGCTGATCCCGACAATGAAGACCTATATGACAAAGAGCCGCCAGAATACCGCGAACAGCAATGCAAAGGTGATTTTCAACTCCCTGCAGACCATTATGCAGGAATATGAGTTCTCTGAGCGCGCGCTGACGGATTCGATGTTCTACGGCTCCGATAAGGGCGGAAACATGATGCTCTACTGCGTAAACGGCAATATTCAGCTTTCCAAGTGTGAGCTCCGCAACAAATCGGCTGTTTCGCCGACCAATAAGGATCACACGGCTGTGACACTGAGCGATGCAACGCTCGGCGCAACATATGCGTCTGCGTCTGCGAGAACGCTCGGCGCAAAAATGGGACGTCTCTTTACGGACTATACCACCGTTACATGGTGCGCACTGATCAAGGATTACTCCGTGGCAGGCGTGCTCTGCGCGAACAATGAGCGTGCATCCTATATCGGCGGATATCCGCTTGCACTTCAGGAGAATAAAATCTCGCTGAAGGATAACTCGGGCAAGGATGTGACTGCATCCAATATGTCTGCTGTGACATACTCGATTATGTCCGACTATGCGAATATCGCATGGGGCAGCTCGCAGGTCTACACCGCTTCACCTTCTTAAATGCTGAACAAAAATGCTGCACGATCCGGTGCAGCATTTTTTTGCGCCAAAACGAAACGGACAGTCTGCTGTATGCGGGCTGTCCGCTTTTTATGCGTGAAAACATCATGAATGTGATTGGAATTGTCCTTGTAATCCGCAGCGGAATCCGGTACAATAAAGATACGGCGCGTATAACCGGTTCAGCCGGTTCTGCGTGATCTTCATGATGCCGGTGCGGCACTGCCGTTCCGGTCATCTCCCCCCTCCTTCCCGTCTGTGCTTTCCGGACGGGAACTTTTTTTGCGGATATAGATCAAGCCGCTCCGTTCAAGCAATGCATCTGAACGGAGCGGCTGTTTTTTATTTTCTGCGCAGTTCGAGGACTGCCTCATAGTCGGTGAGTGCATCGAGCAGAAGCTGCGGCTGCATCACCCATGCAACGCGGACATTGTTCGCATCGAGGAACCGGTAGTGAATCTGCATGCCGATGGTGCGCTGCTGCTGCAGGCGCCAGCCGTCGATCTCGAAGATGTTGTCATAGAAGAAGCTGCCGCCCATTGTCGGGAGCGGGACATTCGGCGCAAAGCGGTTGCCGTATTCGGTCAGGAAGCCGGAGAGCTGTGCGGAATTCCGGAACAGGCGCTGCATCTTCTGCACGATCGCGGCGTTGATTTCCTCTTTGGTCGAAGGCGCATTGCCCGTGCCGCCGAGAGCGGCTTTTGCATCGGCATAGCCCTGATCGTAGTTCGAGCGGATTTTATCCTGCGCAAAATTGAGCGTGCCGGTCAGCAGATTGCCCATCGGCTTCATCGGCTTGACAAGCGTGAAATTGCAGTCCGGATAGCTTTCCAGCAGATTCTGGTTGCCGACGGATGTGCCGCCGTAGAGCGAAAGCTGCGGACGCATCGAGATCAGCAGCAGTTCGCGGTGACCTTCTGCGTAAACCGGCTGGATGCAGAGGTCGCCTTCCGGCGTGACGCTGCCGTCGAGGAATTCTCTGCCGAGATAGCGCTCCGGTGCGTAGATATGCGGGATTGCAGAGGATGCGAGCAGCAATGTGCGGATTGCATCGACGGAAAGCCCGTTCAGTTTGAAGAACACTGCGGTATCCTCAGCGACATCGTGGACGCTGACGAAGGTCTGGATTTTTGATGTGCTGACCTGCTCCAGCGGGAGCTGATTGATCATGCGGATGAGACCGTCGCGCGAGAAAAATGCGCCGTCGGAGCCGCGCGCCAGCAGGTCGGAGGGCAGAATCTGCTCCCAGACGCGCTTTGCGTATCCGGGGTCGCCGATTGCGAACAGTGCCGCATTCAGCGCACCGACGGAGCAGCCTGCAACGGCTGTAATATCGGTTGTCATACCGGCTTCGGCAAGTGCCTGCCATGCGCCGATCTGAAACGCACCCTTTGCACCGCCGCCGCCAAGCAGCAGCGCTGTCGGTTTTTTCTTCATTTGTTCCATAGGTCTACTCCTTTCGGGTCTGTCGGATTCATGTGTGACTGTGTTTCGTTTCTCTGTGTGCCCTGAGGCTGCTTTCATCATAGCATGAACTGCACGGTTTGTCAAGTGATATTTTTGTGTAAAGTGGTATCCGGCGCTGCCGCCGCATAGATTGCAGAGAGGTGATGCAGATGAAATGGATATGGATAACCGCGGCAATTGTGATGCTCCTGCTCTTTCCGCTGACGGCGCATGCGGACGCGGAACAGGGCTGCAGCACGGCACTGATTGAGGCGCAGAGCGGCATGCTGCTGCAGGGGAATAATCCGGAGCGGATTCTGCCGGTCGGGAGTCAGGCAAAGCTCATGACGGTTTATCTGGCGGCGGATGCAGTTGCGGCGGGCAGGCTCGCGATTGCGGAATCCGTGACGGTCTCACCGGCGGCAGAGGGCGCGCCGGGAGCGACAATCTGGCTGCGGACCGGCGAACAGATGACGGTCGGCGATCTGCTCAAAGCGGTTATCATCGGGAATGCGAACGATGCCTGCATCGCGCTTGCCTGCCGGCTCTCGGGCTCGGAGCAGCAGTTTGTCATGGAGATGAATGCGGCGGCGTTTACGCTCGGGATGCGGCACACGCGCTTTGCCGACTGCACCGGTCTCTCTGCGGAAAATGTCTCGACGGCGCAAGAGCTCGGGATGCTCTGCCGCGCGCTGCTGCAATATGATTTTCTGCAGCCGTATTTCACATCATGGCGCGATTTTCTGCGCGGTGAGGAGACGGAGCTTGTCAATGAAAACCGCCTGACAAAAGGCTATGAGGGCCTATGCGGCTTCAAAGCTGGGCACGGTGCGGATTCCGGCTATACGCTGACACTTGCCGCAGAGCGTGAGGGTCTCTGCATGATTGCGGTTGTGCTCGGCGGTGAGGATCAGGACGTGCGCTTTTCCGAGGCGAAATCGCTGCTGCACGCGGGCTTCACCGGCTACTATGTCACAACGCCGGATTTTTCGCCGGAGTTCATGCAGCCGCTGAAAATCCGGCACGGGACAGCGGATGCCGTGCTTGCAGAGACGGGTGATCTGCTCTCGATTGCACTGCCGAAAGGGGAGCGCATCAGCACGGTGATCGTGATGCCGAAGTGGGCAGAGGCGCCTGTGCGGCAGGGGGATGCAGTCGGGACGGCGGCGTTTTACTGCGGCGATACGCTGATCTCGGAGACGCCGCTGCGCGCTGCGGAGAATGTACCGCGCCGCCGCTTCTGTGATACGCTGCGGATGCTGCTCGGGGTGCTGTTCCGGTGAGCAGTGCCCGAACCGGCTGCATTATCACAATATCTGACACATCATCCGGCGTATCACACGAATCTGCACTGCACGAAACCGGACTTTCTGTGTCCTGCATGCAGTGCATTCTGTTGCTTTTTGTAACCTTTTCAAGCGATTTGGTCAATATGTTCAAATGATTTCAGAAAATTTGGCATTATTGCCAAAAAGGAAGAAAGCACTTGCATTCTTCGCAAAACTATAGTAAAATATAAGAGTATAGACGATACTGCCGCAATTTTCCCCGATTGCCGCGGCGGTGTTCTTATTTACCCCGCCGCGCCGGTTTGTGGGCACGGCAAATACAAGTAGTAGTGGAGGATGTAACATATGGCTTTGAAGCTGAACACCAGCTATCTGTCGAGCTTCCTGAATGAGGATGAGCTGAAGGGCATTGCTGTCCAGGCAGAAGCTGCAGCGAAGGTTCTGCACGAGAAATCCGGTCTCGGAAACGATTTTCTGGGCTGGCTGACGCTGCCGACCGACTATGACAAGGAGGAGTTTGCCCGCATCAAGGCTGCGGCTGCCCGCATCAAGGAGCAGGCGGATGTCCTGATCGTCATCGGTATCGGCGGTTCCTATCTCGGCGCACGCGCAGCAATCGAGCTGCTCAAGTCGCCGTTCTATAATAATATGAAAAAGGACACCCCTGACATTTACTATGTCGGAAACAATATCTCCCCGACTTACCTGAACGAGGTGCTGTCGATCTGTGAGGGCAGAGACATCGCTGTCAATGTCATCTCCAAGTCCGGCACCACGACCGAGCCGGCACTTGCATTCCGCATCTTCAAGAAGCTGCTGGAGGACAAGTACGGCAAGGATGAGGCGAAGAAGCGCATCTACTGCACGACCGACAAGGCGCGCGGCACGCTCAAGAACCTCGCAGATGCCGAGGGCTACGAGAGCTTTGTCATTCCGGATGATGTCGGCGGGCGTTTTTCCGTCCTGACTGCTGTCGGTCTGCTGCCGATCGCTGCTGCAGGCTGCGACATTGACAAGCTCATGGCGGGCGCGGCTGCCGCACAGAAGGCATATACCGCACCGTTCGCGGAGAATGACTGCTACAAGTACGCAGCAATCCGCAATATCTTCTACCGCAAGGGCAAGGCTGTTGAAATGGTCGTCAGCTACGATCCTTCGATGGCAATGATGAACGAGTGGTACAAGCAGCTCTACGGCGAATCCGAGGGCAAGGACAACAAGGGTCTGTTCCCGTCCTCCGCAATCTTCTCGACCGACCTGCACTCCATGGGTCAGTACATTCAGGACGGCGCAAGACTGCTGTTCGAGACTGTTGTCGATATCAAGCAGCCCAAGCAGGATCTGTTCCTTGAACCGGATGCAGAGAATGCCGACGGCCTGAACTTCCTCACCGGTCAGAACATGAGCATCGTCAACCGCCGCGCACTCGAGGGCACAATCCTTGCACATACCGAGGGCGGTGTTCCGAATATCGTGCTTGAGCTCGATGATACCGCTGAGGAATCCCTCGGCTGGCTGATCTACTTCTTCGAGAAGGCATGCGCAGTCTCCGGTTATATGCTCGGCGTCAACCCGTTCAATCAGCCCGGCGTCGAAAGCTACAAGAAGAACATGTTTGCTCTGCTCGGCAAGCCCGGCTATGAGGACATGAAGGCTGAACTCGAAGCAAAGCTTCACTAATCTACTCAGGTTCCCAAAATCCATGCTGCTGCACCAACGCAGCGCACGAATTTGAAATCAAGAAGGGAGAATTACCATGATTCAAGTAATTACCGGAAAAAGAGGCTCTGGCAAGACCAAGATTCTGCTGGGCATGATCGACGACGCGGTGAAGGCTTCCACCGGCGATATCATCTGCATCGAAAAGTGCATGAAGCTCACCTACAGCGTCAACCACAAGGTTCGCCTTGTCGATGCTGAGCGCTATAACATCAACGGCTTTGATATGTTCTACGGCTTTGTTGCAGGCGTGCTCGCAGGCAACTACGATATCAAAGAGGTCTTTGTGGACGGTATCCTCAAGATCGGCGGCAGAAACTATGACGAGCTGGGCACCCTGCTCGAAAAGCTCGACATTCTCACCGGCGATGATGTCCAGATGATCTTCACGGTCTCTGAGGACAACGAGAACCTGCCGGAGTCTGTGCTGAAATACCTGATTCCGCAGGCTGACTAATCGGAAATTTGGCGGAAATGCCGCAAATTCTGATATCTGATTGACAAAAAGCGGCGTTTTTGGTATAATCATTCCGTAATGCTATGTGCAAAAACGCCGCAGATTTCTGAAAGGCGGGTTGTTCCTTATGCAGGAGCTTTCAAGCGAATACCGTATCTCGATACGGTCACTGCTGCTGCGCCCGGACGAGAAAAAGACGCTCTCCCTTGAGATCGACGCCGAAACAGTGGAATCCTACGGACTTCCCTGTGTGAAGCTTCCGAGGCTCGAAGGACTGCTCGAAAACCGTGCGGGTGTGCTGATGCTCAACTACCGGCTGAGCTGCATCCCTGCGCTGGAATGTGACCGATGCCTAGCACCCGTGGAGATGCCTGTCGAGGAGGAATTCTCGCATGTCATCGTCACGGAAACTGCCTCTGAGCAGAATGATGCCGAGTATCTGCTGGCACCCGATGCGATGCTGGATCTCGCGGAGGTCGCAATGACGGATCTGAGGCTCTCTATGCCGACCAAGATCCTGTGCAGCCCGGATTGCAAGGGACTTTGTCCTGTTTGCGGGCAGAACCGCAATCTCTCCGACTGCGGCTGTGACACCGGTGATATCACTCTGAGCTATCAGTAATCCGGCAGTCGCGTTTTTACCATTACGCTAGTGCAATTTATAAAAGGAGGTGCCGACAATGGCAGTACCGAAGGGAAAAGTTTCCAAGGCAAGACGCAATACACGTCGTTCCGCTGTCAGCAAGCTGACAATGCCTGCAATGAGCGTTTGCTCCAACTGCGGCGCAATCAAAGCGCCCCATAAGGTTTGCAAGAAGTGCGGATTCTATAAGGGCGTTGCTGTGCTCAAGATCGACGAGGAGTAATCCTCTGGTTTTGTAACATGCGTATTGCAAAAGGGGAGAGGGACGAGGCGTGCTTCTCCCCTTTTCGTGTTTTATAGGGTGGGCTTTGTTATGGCATACGAATATCATATCACGAGATCTGCATCCGCGGATGCGGAGCTTGATCCGATCACAATTGAAGAAGTCGAACAAATGGCTGAACTGCTGCCGCCCGGATTCCAGATTGACTGGGAGGGTGTGCTTGAGGTGCGTACCCCCTATGGCATCGAGACGGAATCCATCGGTCCGTGCGTGTTCTATCAGGACCCCTATATACCGGGCGAGCGGGTCTATATCCGCTTTCAGGGCGAAGTGCCCCGGTTTTCGCTTGAGGATCCGAGCAGGCTGGAACCGTTTATCGAGCTTGCCGGGCTGCTCAAAGCGGCGATTCAGGATGATGACGGCCTGATCTATACCTGAGTTAAAGTGTCTCCGGCGGATTTATAATGGGGGCGCTGCCACATTCGCAATCATCGCGAAGCGATCCATCTATTCCCGGACACACAATTCTGAAAAGGGACTATCAAAATGCCGGAGGGAGCAGTATGATCGAAATTACAGATATCACAAGCGGCTCTCCGGCTGCAAAAGCAGGCATCCGTGCAGGAGATCGGCTCATTGCGGTCAATGACACGGTCATCCACGATGTGCTCGATTACCGGTTTGCAATCACGGAGCGGCTGCTTGCCGTAAAATGTTTCCGCGAGGGCGCGGAGTATACCGTGCAGGTGCAAAAATCCGAATATGAGGATCTCGGACTGGGCTTTGCAACCGCGCTCATGGATGAGAAGCGCACCTGCGGCAACCACTGCATTTTCTGCTTTATTGACCAGAATCCCAAGGGGATGCGCGAAACCATTTACTTCAAGGATGACGATGCGCGCCTCTCCTTTCTGCAGGGCAGCTATATCACGCTGACAAACCTCACCGACGAGGACGTTGACCGCATCATCAAGATGCACATGACGGTCAATGTCTCCGTGCAGACAACCGACCCGCAGCTCCGGAACAAGATGCTCGGCAACAAGAAAGCAGGCGAATCCCTGCGGCATCTCTGGCGCATGGCGGAGGCAGGCGTCTCAATGAACTGTCAGATTGTGCTCTGCCCGACTTGGAATGACGGCGATAATCTGCACAAGACACTCGCCGATCTGTTCTCGATGGTGCCTGCCGTCGAGAGCATTGCCGTTGTGCCCTTCGGCATGACGAAATTCCGTGAACATCTGTGCCCGATTCCTGCGTTTACCGAGGAGACCGCACGCGCTGCAATCGAGCAGATCGAAGCGGTGCAGCGCTGGAGTCTGGAGGCGAACGGCAGCCGCATTGTGTATGCATCCGATGAGCTCTATCTGCTGGCAAATCTGCCGCTGCCGGATGATGAAGCCTATGAGGGCTATCCGCAGTATGAGAACGGCGTCGGAATGCTGCGCTATCTCATGAATGAGTTTTATGATGCGCTCGAAGATGCCGAATATGACGGCGATGCGCGCTTTCTGACGATTGCAACCGGAAAGGCGGCGGCGCCGTTTCTCGATCAGATGATGCGCGATCTCGAAGCGAAGTTTCCGCAGGTACACTGTCAGGTGCTCACGATCTATAATGATTTCTACGGGCATTCGATCACAGTCGCAGGACTGCTGACCTTTCAGGATCTCAGCGCGCAGCTTAAGGGTAAAGACCTCGGCAGCGCGGTTCTGCTGACGGAAACCTGTCTGCGGCATGACGATGTGTTCCTTGACGATAAATCCCGCGAGGATCTGGAAGAAGCGCTCGGCGTGCCGGTGATCAAGTGCAAGGTGGACGGCTATGTGCTGCTCGATACCGTTCTGGGGTATGCAGAGGGCGAATAGAACGCGCTGCCGTTTGCTGCGGAAATCAGTGAATAATCGGTTTGACTTCATATTCAGGACAGAAGGGGATGTGTACGATGAAATATGACAAAATGCTTGCAAAACTGAAAGGCGAACAAAAGACATTCATGTGCATTGTGGTGCCTGTGTTTTTGCTTGTCATCATTGCAATGATGCGCTTTGCATTCAAAACGGGCGAAGCGTTCGTCTGGATTCTGATCCTTGCTATGGCTGCGGCTTTCATCCTGATTCTCCGCAGATACACCAATTATGACGGGAAATTCATGCAGATGCGGCAGAGCATCGGGGCGGGAAATTCGGCAGAATTTGCGCGCATCGTGGAGCAGTCGCAGGATTTTGAGGATCTCTACTTTGTACACGAGCAGTTCTTCCTGAATTTCTATACATTCTGTGCTTATCCGCGCAGTGAGATCACCGGTATCCGGACCTATGAGGATCGGAACGAAGATTCCGGTTCCACAGCCTACGGCATCTATGTGATCCACGGGCACGGAGAAACTGACCGGATCGTTTGTGACGGCATGGTGACCCGCGACAGGCTCGCCGCCGCGCTTCGCGGCTTTCAGCCGTAATCATATACCCGATGCGGGATTCCGAAGGGCGGGCAGTGCCCGCATCCGTTTCAGCGCCCATGCAGTGCAGTAATTTACAATCCCGTTTATCTTGATAACGGGATTTCAAAGGGACAGTGTCCCCATTACAAATCCATCGGAGATACATCTGAATAACAGCAAAGGAGACAGGAAAACTATGGCATTGCCGGTTGTCGCCGTGGTCGGGCGTCCGAATGTCGGAAAATCGACTCTTTTCAATAAACTCGTCGGGCAGCGGCTCTCAATCGTCGAAGATACGCCCGGCGTTACAAGAGACCGCATCTATGCAAAAGCGGAATGGTGCGGCAAAAACTTCATGCTTGTGGATACGGGCGGCATCGAGCCGAAAACCGATGACCATATGCTCGAGCAGATGCGCAGACAGGCGGAGCTTGCAATCGAGCGCGCGGATGTCATTATCCTTGTGACCGATCTGCGCTCCGGTGTCACCGCGAATGATCTGGATGTCGCGAATATGCTGCAGAAATCCGGAAAGCCGATTGTGCTGTGCGTCAACAAGTGCGACAGCATCGGTGAACCGCCTGCAGAGTTCTATGAGTTCTATAATCTCGGGCTCGGCGATCCCTTTGCGGTTTCGTCGCTGCACGGCAGCGGCACCGGCGATCTGCTGGACGCGGTCTGTGCGCAGTTCCCCGAGGATACCGAAAACGAGGAAGATGCCGAGCGCATTGCAGTCGCGGTGATCGGCAAGCCGAATGTCGGCAAATCCTCGCTGATCAACTTCCTTGCCGGTGAGGAGCGCAGCATTGTTGCGAATGAAGCCGGCACAACGCGCGATGCGATCGACCTGCCCTATGAAAACGAAACGGGCAAGTATCTGTTCATTGATACCGCAGGCATCCGCAAAAAATCGAAGATTTCCGATGACATCGAACATTACAGCGTGCTGCGCGCCTTCATGGCTGTGGACCGCGCACAGGTCGCTGTCATCATCATTGACGCGACCACCGGCTTTACCGAGCAGGACAGCAAGGTCGCGGGCTATGCGCACCAGCAGGGCAAGGCCTGCATTGTCTGCGTGAACAAATGGGACCTTGTCGAGAAAGACGGCAAGACCATGCAGGAATTCCAGAAAAAGCTCGAAAATGATTTCAGCTTCATGAGCTATGTGCCGTTCCTGTTCATCAGTGCAAAGACCGGTCAGCGCGTGCAGAAGCTCTTTCCGCTGATTCAGCAGGTCGCGGCGAACAACGCAATGCGCATCACAACGGGCAGACTCAATGATGTCCTCGCCTACGCGACCGCGCGCGTGCAGCCGCCGACTGACAAGGGTAAGCGCCTCAAGATTTACTACATGACGCAGGCGAGCACCCAGCCGCCGACCTTCGTATTCTTTGTCAACCGCTCGGATCTGTTCCACTTCTCGTATCAGCGCTATCTCGAGAATCAGATTCGCGAGACCTTCGGGCTTGAGGGTACGCCGGTGCGGTTTATCATCCGCGAACGCGGCAACGATTCCGGCAGCAAGGGCTGAGGCATGTACATCGAAAACAACATTCTCAGGTATTATCTGCGGAATGTCTATTTTATCACGGGGACGGCGTATGCAGGGAAATCCACGACCGTCCGGATGCTCGCAGACCGCTATAATATGGTGTTCTGCGGCGAAAACTATTTCTCTGCGGTGACGGATGAAGTCGCGCAGCCGGATTTGCAGCCTGACCTCTGCTATATGCGGTCGCTCAAGGACTGGAAGAATTTTGTCATGCGGTCGCCGGAGGAATATGAACGGTGGATGTATCACACCGGACGCGAGGCGGCAGGCTTTGAGGTCGCGGAGCTGATCTCGCTGTCAAGGAATCGGAACGTGATCGCTGATACCAGTATCCCGATTGATATTCTGAAAGAGATCTCGGACTATGATCATGTTGCGGTGATGCTTTCGCCGCAGTCCATGAGCGTGGAACGATTCTTTGACCGGAGCGATCCGGATAAGCAGTTTCTGCTGCAGGTCATCGAAAGCTGCGAGAATCCCGAAGCCGTGATGGAGAATTACCGGCAGGGACTCGCACGCATCAACAGCCGCGAACACTACGAAGCCTACGCAAACAGCGGCTTTTTTACGGTCATCCGCGAAGATGACGGCACCGATACCAGAGAGGCGGTGTGTGATATCATCGCAAAGCATTTTGGTCTCGCATCATCCGCAGGGGCGGATGCACTATAATTCTTTAGGAGAATGATATTTCTATGCAGGGGACATTTTTCGGCTATTTGCTCAGCATTCTGATCGCGGCGGCGGTCGGCTATCTGTTCGGCAGCATCAACGGCGCAATCGCAACCGTGCGCGTATTCAAGCATGAGGATATCCGCAAGTTCGGCAGCGGCAACGCAGGACTGACCAATGTTCTGCGATGCTTCGGCAAGGGCTGCGGCATCCTGACGCTGATCATCGACCTCGGAAAAGGCGCCGCAGCAATGGCAATTGCACAGGCTGTCTGCAGGGCGCTTGCGTGGGCACCGCTCTCTGAGGGCACCGGCGAAGCGCATGATTTCCGCTGGCTCTGCTATGTCGCGGCGATTTTCGTTGTGCTCGGACATGTGTTTCCGCTCTGGCACGGATTCCGCGGCGGAAAGGGCGTGCTTGTCGGCGTCAGTGTATTCCTTGTCATCAACCCGCTGACGTTCGTCATCCTCATGTCGATCTTCGGGCTGGTGCTCTGGCGCACGAAATATGTCTCGATGGCGTCCTGCACCGCATCGCTCTCGGTCATTCCGGTGACGCCGCTGCTTGAGCACTTCCAGCGCGGGACAACATGGGGCATGGCGCTGCTCTATACAGTGCTGATTGCGGTTCCGGCGATCCTGATTGTTTACAGCCACCACGAGAATATCCGGCGGCTGAAAAACGGCACCGAGCGCAAGATCGGCGATAAAAAGGAACAGACACCGCCGAAGCGCGACAGCTGATATTTTGAAGTGAAAGGAGTCTGTCATGCAGTTTATTGTGAAAGCCTATGACGGCGCAAATATGCTTAATAAGCGGATGGAGGTTCGTCCGCAGCATCTGGAGGGCATGCAGAAGCTCGGCAGCCATGTGATCTGCGCGGGCGGTCTGCTCGATGATGCAGGCAAAATGAAGGGCTCTGTGCTGATTCTTGATTTTGCGGAGCGTGCAGAGCTTGACGCATATCTCGAGAATGAACCCTATGTGAAGGCGCATGTCTGGGAGAAGATCGAGGTCGAATCCCTGAATGTTGTGCTTGTCAATGCGCCAAAGTGACCGGCGCTTGCAGATAACAGGTATTTTTCCGGATGCACAGAATGCATCCGGAAAGCTTTCGGATAATAAGGTGCCTCCGGCGGATTCAAATGGGGGCTCTGCCCCCAATCCCCCGCTTAAGGGATACTATCCCTTAAGAATCCCATTTTAAGCGAAAATAGAAAAGCCTCGTATTTACTATTAGTTTCTAAATACGGGATTCCAACGGGACAGTGTCCCCTTGCTTCGCTAGGGCGTGTATGGGTACAGTTTGCAAAGCAATACTATAAAAGCCAACAATTCAAATCCATCGGAGATACCGATTGGATGCACAGAACGCATCCGAAAAGCTTTCGATCAATGGAGGCGGGCACGGCGCGTTTACTGCTGCGGTTTATGATGCGCAAGCGGAAGCATATTTCATATCGGATGCACAGAACGCATCCGGAAATCTTTAGATCAATGGAGGCGGGCACTGCCCGCGGAGGTAAGTGACATGGCGAAAATTACAGTTCTTGGCGGCGGTTTCGGTACCGCACTTGCTGTGATGCTTTACACCACACAGCAGCACGATGTAACCCTTTGGAGCGCAATCCCCGAGGAGATCGAGGCAATGCGCAGAGACGGCGAGCAGAAGGAAAAGCTGCCCGGCGTCAAGATCCCGAACGGCATCTCGCTGACAACCGATCTTTCGGTGATTGATGACAGTGATCTTGTCCTGTTTGCAATCCCCTCGGCATTTGTCCGCAGCACCTGCCGGAAGGTCGCACCGCACCTCAGGGAGGGCACGGTGATCGTCAATGCGGGCAAGGGCATCGAGGAGGATACCTATAAGCTCATGAGCACCGTCTTTGCGGAGGAGCTGCCGCAGGGTGCCTATGTTGTCATGACGGGACCCTCACACGCGGAGGAAGTCGGCAGAAATATCCCGACCAGCGTTGTTGCGGCATCCTCGAACAGAATGGCGGCATACCTCGTGCAGGAATGGTTCAGCTCCGCGACATTCCGCGTCTACATCAATGACGATGTCACCGGCTGCGAGCTCGGAGGCGCACTGAAAAACGTCATTGCGCTCTGCGCCGGTATCTCAGACGGTCTCGGCTACGGCGACAACACCAAGGCGATGCTCATGACCAGAGGTCTGCATGAGATCGAGCGGCTCGGCTCGGCGCTCGGTGCGCGTGCGAATACCTTTGCCGGTCTGACCGGCATCGGCGACCTGATCGTGACCTGCACCTCGATGCATTCGCGCAACCGCAGAGCGGGTATCCTGATCGGTCAGGGCGTTTCGCCGGAGGCAGCCGTCGAGCAGGTCGGCACTGTCGAAGGCTATTACTGCTGCAGCGCTGCACACGGTCTTGCGCAGCGCTATGACATCGAAATGCCGCTGACGGATGCACTCTATCAGATTCTCTACGAGGGTGCAGATGTCCGCGAGGTTGTGCAGAATCTCATGGCGCGCCCGAAGAAGCACGAATACGAAAAGCTGACGTGATTCGGTTCCGCTGCTGCGGATACGAAAAAAAACGCTGTGTGAAAAAATGAAATGAAACTCGAGAAAACGAGCAATCGAGAGCGATTTCAAGAGAAAACCAGAGATTGAGCGATATATTTTGAAAATTCGGCATTTTGCCGATTGACAAGGCGCCCTGAATCGTGTATAATAGGAGAGCACGCCGGAAAAGGCAATGTCTCCGTCCCCGTGGAGATGCCGCAAAAATCCGGTTACCTTAAAAATATTGATGGAGGAAAAAACTATGTCAACCACCATGCCGAAGGTTGCTGAAATCAACCGTAAATGGTATATCATTGACGCAGCAGGTCAGCCGCTCGGCCGCACCGCTGCTAAGGCTGCTGCGATTCTCCGCGGCAAGCACAAGGTCGACTTCACCCCGAATGTTGACTGCGGCGATCACGTTATCATCATCAACTGCGCAAAGGCAGTTCTGACCGGTAAGAAGCTCGATCAGAAGTTCGAGATCTGGCACACCGGCTGGATCGGCCACCTCAAGAAGGTCTCCTACCGCGATCTCATGGAGAAGAATCCGGAGCACGCAATGTATATCGCAGTTGAGGGCATGCTGCCGAACAACTACATCGGCAGAACCTCTATGAAGCGCCTCCGCGTCTATGCAGATGCAGAGCACAAGAACGCAGCTCAGAAGCCTGAGCTGTGGACACTGTAATGAAAGGAGCCAGAAACAATGAGTGAAACAGTTTCCTACGAAGCAAAGCTGAAGTCGTTTTACGGCACCGGCAGAAGAAAGCATTCCGTTGCGAGAGTTCGCCTTTATCCCGGCTCCGGCAATGTGACCATCAACGGCAGAAGCATTGACGAGTACTTCGGTCTTGATACCCTCAAGCTGATCGTTCGTCAGCCGCTCGAGCTGACCGAGACCGGCGCACAGTTTGACATCGTCTGCACTGTTGCAGGCGGCGGCGTGACCGGTCAGGCTGGTGCAATCCGTCACGGTGTTGCACGCGCACTGCTCCAGTTCAATGCTGAGCTCCGTCCGGCGCTCAAGAAGGCTGGTTACCTCACTCGTGACCCGAGAATGAAGGAAAGAAAGAAGTACGGTCTCAAGGCAGCTCGCCGTGCACCGCAGTTCTCCAAGCGCTGATTTTCCGATCTTCGCTTTATTCAGAATACAACGCCCCGAAGATATGCTTCGGGGCGTTTCTGTTTGCGGATGCTGTCTTTGGATTGATAACGGGGCGCGCCGCACGCCTCTGTCCTGTGCGGAAAAGGGAAGCCGCTGAATTGAACGCAATGCCAATTCAGCGGCTTTCTGATTCAGATATAAATGGGATTCCGGATACATTGTTATCCTGCGGGTTTGATGTTCAGCGCAAGGGAAGGCGGTTTCTGTACCCAGACGCCGCTGACCGTATCCGGCATGGTGACATTGATCTTGACCGTGGTGTCGCCCTTTTCGGTCTTGTTGATGAGGTTGACATATGCCTTGAGATCCTCGCTGTCGATCATGGCGAGCTCCTCGGGCGTGCCGCAGAGCGTGACCTGTGTGTTGCCGTCCGGCGAGCGGAGATCATAGGTGAAGCGGTCATTTGTGTTCTGCAGCTCAATGTCGCTGTTTTTGATGAGCCGCGTCTCCGTCTGCAGATCGGCGTCATCGAGCTTGAAGGTCACCGATGTGATATTATCCGGACTTTCAAAGCCCTCAGCGGCGGGGAATGAGCGTGTGATCGTTTTGCCCGGAATCAGGTCGCTCAGCGCGATCGAATACGTGTTGTAGCTGTTGAGATCATCCAGCGACTGCTTGTAATCCAGATGCGGCGTTTCAATGGTGATCTGCATATTGTCCTCGCCGTATCCGGGGAGCGAGTAGTTCTTGCTGCTGCCGACGATGCTCAGCCGCTTGTAGATGGTTGAAACATCAAAGCCGTCCGGCACATTGACGATTTCAACGCTGATCGGCAGCGTGCGAGAGTATACAACCGGAATCGTCACGGAGAAAAGCCCGACGTTTGTTTCAAAGGCGGCGCCGTTGACAGGCTTGCCCTCTGCATCCATGAAGATGTATTCGCTCGAATCAAAGGTTTTCGATTCCAGCAGGTCTTCGGAATCATTGATCTTGACGCAGATGTGATCGAGTGCGGCAAGCTGTTTGGAAGGCCCGCTGACCTCGACCTTTGCAGGCGAATAGGTGATATTCTCCTCGCGGATGATCGCTTCCTCATTTGTGCTGAGATTCGGATGTTCCGCGTCGGTGACGGGAACTTCTTTTCTCGTGTAGTGATCCATATTGACACTGACACGGCTCGGCGTGATATCCGCTTTTGTGAATGCGGCGCCGTTCTTTGTGCGGATCTTGACAGGCAGCGTCTGTACGCCGGTCATATCCATGATATCGGAATCAAAATCCACATAGGCTTCGAGATCGGAGCGCGTCAGACCGCCGATTGCGGCGCGGTTGCCGTAGATTGTGCAGGTCACGGTCAGGTTCTGCAGCTCCTCCTCGGATTCCGGCAGCAGCTTTAATCCGAGACGTTCCGCCTGCGTATTGGCTGTGTCAATCGTGATCGGGAGATCGCGGAACTGCGGCGTGATGTCCGAGGCGATGTTCGAGGCGATATACGCCCAGAGGAACAGCGCACAGATAAAGGACAGCACAATCAGGCTGATATCCGATCGTTTGAGCTTGCGCGGCTTCTTGATCGGCAGCTCCGAGAGCAGTTCCATTGCCGCGGCTTTCGTATCTTTCAACTGCATATTCAGCCCTCCTTTTCCTTTTTCGCAGGGGGCGTGGGCTTCGCAGCGGTCTGCTCGGTCTCTGCTGCCTCGAGTGCACGGAGAATGTCCTCCTGCGGAAGTTCCAGTGTCGGTTCTTCGTTCTGCGGCAGGGCTTTCTTTGTATCCTGCTCCTGCTTGCCGGTGTTTCTGCGGCGCAGGAACGGCAGCTTGATTGTCTTGTTGCGCCAGTTGTCCTTATCCTGCGGGATCAGGACAGCGCGCAGCAGACGCTCCAGCGATTTTGCGGTGTAGTTGCGCGTCAGGATGCCGTCATCCGCGACGGAGATCTGACCGGTCTCCTCCGAGACGACAATGACGATTGCATCGGAGTTTTCGCTCATGCCGATTGCCGCACGGTGACGGGAGCCAAGATGCTTGTCGATCAGCTCCTCCTTCTGCGGCTTCGGCAGGAAACATGCCGCCGCCCAGATGATGCCGTCACGCATGATGACAGCGCCGTCATGCAGCGGGGTTTTGTTGTAGAAGATGTTGCCGAACAGCTCCGTACTCGGCAGCGCTTTCATCACGGTGCCGTTGAGAATCTGCTCGCCGAGCTTGGTGCCGCGCTCAATGACGATCAGCGCACCGGTTGCGGTTTTGGAAAGCTGCTCGACGGATGCGCAGATGATCGGGATGGCTCTGTTCCACTGCGCGATGACGTCTTCATCCTCGCCGAGCGTCAGACGGGAGAGCCTTGCAGAGGTCGAACCGAATTTTTCCAGCACTCTGCGCAGCTCCGGCTGGAACAGCACAATGATCGCAATCATACCGGCGTTAAGCGCCTTGACCGAGATCCAGCGGATGGCTTTCAGTTTGAGAAAATCACTGACAAAGAATACGATTATGATAAACGCGATGCCCTTCATGAGCTGACCGGCGCGCGTTTCACGGATGAACTTGAAAATCGTATAGACCAGAATCGTCAGCAGGAAGATATCGAGAAAATCAATCGGGCTGATGGAATGCAGAATGTTCAGAATCACATTCCATTTATTGACGATAAAATCCAGCACGCACAGTCACTCCTTTCTGCGGCAGAGTGCCTTTCTCTTTCACTTCTGTTCATACATCTTTAAGTATAGCACATTTCAGCGTGAATTTCAACCACTTTGCGCAATTTTATTTTTGAGCCGCGCAGCATGAAGGACGTATTCGGAGGATTTGTCATTTTGCAGCCGGCGATGTCAATAGAAAAGCCTGCAGGTCGAGGGCAGCAACCCTGCCGCCTTTCCGCTGCATATCCTGTTGACTTTTGCGCACAGATGGTGTATAATAGACACGAGGATTCCGCTTGACGGAAAGGAAACCGGAATCCGGAAAGGGTTTTGTATATGGAATCGAGAGTCGCAGTGATTGCGATTATCGTGGAGGACAGCAGCTCAGCGGTCAGCATCAATGCGCTGCTGCACGAGTACGATCAGTATATCATCGGGCGCATGGGGATTCCCTACCGCTCAAAGGGAATCAGCATCATCAACATTGCGATTGATGCGCCGCAGGATGCGATCAACCGCCTCGCAGGCGGCATCGGCAGACTCAGCGGTGTCAGCGCAAAAACCGTCTATGCACCGGCAAGGACGCCGGAAAACTGAATCACAATACGCTTTCTTCTGATGCCAAAACACAGCGCACGCTGTCTTGCGGCAAAAGTACGTAAAGCGGACGCTGCCGGAAACCACAGTGCCGCCGTATGTTCTTTTTCGGAAGAAGATACGGCTTTTTTGCGTCCGCAGAAAGGAAATCAACATGATTAAAATTGCGATCTACGGCAAGGGCGGCATCGGCAAATCGACGATCTCGGGCAATCTTTCGGCGGAGTTTGCCGCGCGCGGTCTGCGTGTCATGCAGATCGGGTGTGACCCGAAGGCGGATTCCACCGCGCTGCTGCATCACGGCAGCCGCATCCCGACCGTTCTGCAGCTTGAACGCGAAAAGGGGAACAAAATCGCGCTCGAGGATATCGTCACCGTCAGCGAGAGCGGCGTGATCTGCGTGGAGGCAGGCGGTCCGGTGCCCGGTGTCGGGTGCGCGGGCAGAGGCATCATCAATGCGCTCGAGACGCTCAAAAAGCTTGGTGCCTACGAGAAATATCAGCCGGACATTGTGCTCTATGACGTCCTCGGCGATGTGGTCTGCGGCGGATTTTCCATGCCGATGCGCAAGGGCTACGCCGACAGGGTGTTTGTGGTCACATCCGGCGAGAAAATGGCGCGCTATGCCGCGGCGAATATCTGCATGGCGGTGCAGAATTTTCAGGGGCGCGGCTATGCCTCGCTCGGCGGTCTGATTCTCAACTGCCGGAATGTCCCCGATGAGCAGAAGCTGACGGAGGAACTCGCGGCGGATTTTGATACCAAGATCATCGGGACGGTTGCGCGCTCGCAGGAGATTCAGCAGGCGGACGCAGAGGGCGTGCCGTTCATCCTGCAATATCCGCGATGTCAGGCGGCAGAGCAGCTCAGGGCGCTTGCCGATGCGATGCTGAAGGAATGTGAGGCGTGATGATGCAGCAGCTTGAAAAACCGCCTGTCTGCCGCATTGCGGACGCCGATCCGAACGGCGCATTTGCCTCGGGGCTGGAATACAATCCGCCGGTGCGCGGCATGTGGAATATTGTGCACATGGGCATGCTCGTGCCGGAGGCGCATCAGGTCTATGCGTGCGCGCAGGGCTGTCTGCGCGGCGTCATCCTCACGGCGGCGGAGACAAATCAGCTTGACCGCCTGAGCTGGATCTCGCTGACCGAGGAGGATATGTTCAACGGCACGCTGGAAACCAGTCTGGTCGAGGGCGTCAGTGAGATCATTGAGAAGATCGGGTTTCATCCGCCGATGATCCCGCTGTTTCTGAGCTGCATGCATCTGTTTGCGGGCTGCGATTTCGACGGCGTGCTCGCGGATCTCAGCGAACGCTATCCCGATATCACCTTTGTAGACTGCTACATGACGCCGACCATGCGCACAACGATCTCACCGGTCGCGCAGTGCAGCAGGCAGCTTTATATGGGACTGAAACCGCTGCCGCAGAATCCGCGGTCTGTCAATATCATCGGCTGCGACCGCCCGACGGATGAGCATTCGGAGCTGATCCGGATTCTGCGCGGCGCCGGTCTGACGCTGCGGGATCTGCCGCTCTGCAAGACCTATGACGATTATCTGCAAATGGCGGAGAGCCGGCTGAATATCGCCTATCTGCCGACGGCGCATGCGGCGCTTGATGCACTCGGGGAAAAGCTCGGGATTCCGCAGCTTTATCTGCCTGCACGCTTTGATTTTGACGGCCTGCGCGAAAACTACCGGCTGCTCTGCGAAACGCTCGGGCTTGCGCTGCCGGATTTTGCTGCAGAGGAGCAGGCTGCCGATGCGGCGCTCCGTACGGCAAAGCAGGTGATCGGCGATACGGCGGTCGCAATCGACTACACAGCTGTCACAAGACCGTTCGAGCTTGCAAAGCTGCTCTGCACATACGGTTTCCGTGTGAAGCATATCATCGCGGATGCGGCAGGCGAGGACGGCGAAGCGTTTGCGTGGCTGCAGGAACATCAGCCGGAGATACAGCTCTGGTCGCCGACCAATGTCAACATGCTGCATCAGCATGAGAAGGCGTCAGAGCCGGTGCTTGCCGTCGGGCAGAAGGCTGCCTATTATTTTGCGACCGACCGCTTTGTCAATTTTGTGGTCAACGGCGGCTATTACGGCTTTGCGGGCATCCGCGCGACTGCGGAGCTGATGCAGGACGCTTTTCTGAATCCGAAGGATCGCAGACCGCTGCTGCGGCATAAAGGCTACGGCTGCGATTCCTGTTTACTCGCATAAGGGGGCATAGGCATGATCGGGCTTGGAACGATCATCAACAGTGCGGCGATTGTTGCAGGCGGACTTTCCGGTCAGCTGATCGGAAAGCTGTTCCGCAGGGAGCAGCAGGATGCGCTGACGAAAGCCTGCGGCGTCAGTGTATTGTTTATCGCGCTCTCCGGCGCCATGCAGGGCATGCTGCATATTGACGGCGGCGCGCTCATCAGCGGGAAATCCATGCTGGTGGTGCTGTGTCTGGCGCTCGGAACGGTCATCGGGGAGCTGATCGGGATTGAACGGGGCTTTGAGCACTTCGGCGAATGGCTCAAGCGCAGGACCGGCAACAGCGGCGATCCGCAGTTTGTCAATGCGTTTGTCACCGCGTCGCTGACGGTCTGCATCGGGGCGATGGCGATTGTCGGCGCCATTCAGGACGGCGTCTCCGGCGATTATTCAACGCTAGCGGTCAAATCCGTGCTTGACCTGATTATCGTCGCGGTGATGACATCCTCGATGGGAAAGGGCTGCGCGTTTTCCGCGATTCCGATTTTTCTGTTTGAGGGCGGCATCACGCTGCTTGCAAGGCTGATCGCACCGCTGATGACCGAAACCGCAGAAGCGTATCTCTCGCTGATCGGTTCGATTCTGATTTTCTGCGTCGGGCTGAATCTTGTGTGGGGCAAAAAGATCCGCGCGGCGAATATGCTCCCCGCGGTGCTGCTTGCGGTACTCGCGGCGTATCTGCCCGTAAACTGGTGATGGCTCGGCTTGTGATGATTGATCTTGTGCCCTCGCGCACGTTGTCCCGGCTTTGCAGGGAAACGCAAGAAAACATGTGATTTTCTATGTTCAAAATGGGATCCTTAAGGGATAGCATCCCTTAAGCAGGGGTTTGGGGACAGCGTCCCCATTATCAATCCGCCGGAGGCACTTTATTGACAGACTGAAGCGGTATCTGCCGCCGGATATAAAGGAACTTATATGAAACAAACAGCGAAAATTATTCCGTGCTATGCGGCTGATACATCGGGCGTGTGCGCGGCACTTTATGAGCTCGGCGGCATGATTGCGGTACACGATGCCTCCGGCGTCAACTCGACCTACGCAACCCACGATGAACCGCGCTGGGAGACGGTGCAGTCCATGATCTATGTCTCCGGACTGACCGAGCTCGATGCAATTCTCGGCAACGATGAAAAATACATCGCAGACGTTGTCTCTGCGGCTGCAGATCAGAAACCGCGGTTTATAGCGGTCTGCGGTTCGCCCATGCCGATGATGATCGGTGTGGATTTCGACGCAGTCGCGATGGAGATCGAACAGCGCAGCGGCATCCGGACATTTCCGCTGCACACAAACGGGATGCATGCCTACTCTGCGGGCGCTTCGGAGGCGCTGCTGGCAATCACACAGGAATATGTCCTGCCGCAGACGGAGAAAACCGCAGACGGCGTCAATATCCTCGGCGCATTGCCGCTCGATTTCGGCAATCCGCAGGAGATGCTCAGCATCCGGACATGGCTTGAGGAAAACGGCTTTTCCGTGATCTCCTGCTTTGCAATGGGCGATTCGCTTGAGACGCTCGCACAGGCGGGGAAAGCCGCGGTCAATCTGGTGGTATCCTACAGCGGGCTTGCAGCGGCGGAATATCTCTATAACTGCTTCGGGATTCCGTATGTCTGCGGCGTGCCGACCGGTACGGCGTTTGCGCAGAAGCTCGCGGCGGCGCTCCGGCATGCTGCGGAAAGCGGTCAGCCGGAGATGCCGTGTACATATCGCAGCGGGAACGGCAGAACGGTCGCGGTGATCGGCGAAAATGTCACCGGCGGCTCACTTGCAGCGCAGCTCGGGATCATCGGCTGTGACGCAAGACTGATCTGCCCGCTGCCGCATGCGGAACAACTGCTCGCGGCAGGCGATTCGGACGCATCCGCAGAGGAGGAGATTGAGCGCTGTCTAGCCCAGATGCAGCCCTGCGCGGTCATTGCCGATCCGCTTTACCGCTTCATCCTGCCGAAAACGGCAAAGCATATCGGATTGCCGCATTATGCGTTCTCCGGCAGATGCTTTGAAACACAAATGCCCGATCTCACCGGAAACCGGTTTGATCTCTGGCTGCAAAATCAGACGGACAAAGAGGGAGCAATATGATTAAACTTGCGATATACGGAAAGGGCGGCATCGGCAAATCGACCTGCACGGCAAATCTTGCGGCGGCGTTTGCGATGCGCGGCAAAAAGGTCATTCAGATCGGCTGCGATCCGAAGGCGGATTCCACGATCAACCTGCTCGGCGGCACGCCGGTCACGCCGGTCATGGATTATCTTCGCGACCACGATGACGAACCCGATCAGCTTGAACAGATTTCGCAGCGCGGCTTCGGCGATATCCTCTGCATCGAAACAGGCGGCCCGACACCGGGGCTCGGCTGCGCAGGACGCGGCATCATCACAACATTCAGCCTGCTCAATGAGCTGCGGCTCTTTGAACGATGTCAGCCGGATGTGGTGCTCTATGATGTCCTCGGCGATGTGGTCTGCGGCGGCTTTGCTGCACCGATCAGAGAGGGATATGCCGAGCAGGTGCTGATCGTCACCTCGGGCGAGAAAATGGCGCTCTATGCCGCGAACAATATCAACAATGCCGTCAAAAACTTTGAGGACAGAAGCTATGCGAAAGTCCGCGGTATCATCATGAACCGGCGCAATGTCACCGGTGAGGAGGAAAAGGTACGGGCGTTTGCGGAATCCGCAGGGCTCGAGATTGCAGCGGATATTCCGCGCTCCGATGATATCACAAAGTACGAGGATATGGGCAAAACCGTGATTGAGGGCGATCCGGCATGCGAGACCGCAAAGCGGTTCTTTGCGCTGGCGGATCTGCTCATTGCGGAGGACGAAACGCGGTAACACAGAAAGGAACGCAGCATGGACGAGCGGATCAGGGCGGCAAAGCGGGGCTTTGAACAGAGCTTTGCTTCCGGCACTCTCTATAACCGGCAGACGCAGGATGAACAGCATTTGCAGCAGATTCTCGCGCTTCTGCCGTTCCGGAGCGGCATGCATATTCTGGATCTCGGGACGGGGACCGGTTATCTGGGTTTCCCGATCGCGGAGATGCATCCGGAAATCACCGTCACCGGACTCGATATTGTCGAAACCGCGCTGGATGTCAACCGCGAAAAAGCAGCGCAGGAGCAGCTTTCCAATCTGCGCTTTGTGACCTATGACGGCACGCGGTTCCCCTTTGCAGACGGTACGTTTGATCTGGTTATATCGCGCTATGCGCTGCATCATTTTCCGGATATCCGCGGCAGCATTGCCGAAATCAGCAGGGTACTGACAGCGGAGGGCTGCTTCTTTCTCTCCGATCCTGCGCCGAATGAAGATGATCCGGAACGGTTCGTCGATGCGTTCATGCAGATGAAGCCGGACGGGCATATCCGGTTTTATACATGCGCGGAATGGGACATGCTTTGCGGCGAACGGCATATGCAGAGGATCGGCGGATTTGAAAGCGGAATCCGGTTCCCGCGAAAGTACAGCGCCGCCTATGACGCATTGCTGAGACAGTATCCGGAGGCTGTCGCCGAAAGCTATGAGATTCAGAAGACCGGCGATGAAATCCTGATTACGGAGCAGGTCAGCAATCTGCTGTATCAGAAGCAGAAATGAGGAGAAGTATCATGCATGAAAATGTGGCTGCACTTTTGAAGCTCGGCAGAATCCCGACGGACGAAATATCCGCTGAACTGTTTGAGCAATATGATTCGCTGCTGCAAACGGAGGACGCGCTGACTTATGAGGACGCGGCAGCACTGATGTCACTTTTCTCGGACGGCGATCCGGATGATATATCCGACGAAAGCAATGATCTGAACTGGGCGCTGCTGCATGCTGTCGAAACGGTTTATGCAGCGGAGCCTGCGCGGTATCAGGCGCTGATCGGACAATGCGGCAGCGCGGCATGGAAGGCACTTCTGCAAACAAGACTGAACAATGCGCTGAAAAAGTAAGGAAACAATGAACATGAACAACGCATATTTTATCACGGCGGCAGTGCTTGCGGAGCGCGGCTTTGCCGATCTGCCGGAGGAGCTGAATTCGGCAAAGCACATGATCTACAGCTCACCGGCAACCCTCGATTATAATTCCCCCGGCGCAAAGGGATTCGGCGTCAAACGTGCGGGACTTGCAATCCCCGGCTCTGTGATGCTGCTGGTCGCACCGGGCTGCTGCGGACGCAATACCGCGCTGCTCAACGAACTCGGCTACAGCGAGCGCTTTTTCTATCTAATGCTCGATGATACCGATATCGTCACGGGGCGCTATCTCAAAAAAATCCCGAAGGCATGCGCGGAGCTGCTCGAAGAATGCGAAACGCCGCCCTCTGCGGTTGTAATCTGCATCACCTGCGTCGATGCGCTGCTCGGCACGGATATGGAGCGTGTCTGCCGGAGCTGCGAGGAGATGACCGGCGTCGCGACAATCCCCGCATACATGTACGCGCTGACGCGGGAGAAGCGCCTGCCGCCGATGGCACTTGTGCGCAAATCGGTGTATTCGCTGCTCAAGCCGCAGAAGCGCATCTCCACCGCCTGCAATCTGCTCGGATTTTTCTCCGCGCTTGAGGACGGCTGCGAGCTCTATGATCTGCTGCGGTCTGCCGGCATCCGGACGATCGGTGAGATCGGGCGATGTCAGACATTTGACGAATATGCGGCACTTTCCAAGGCAAATTTCAATCTCGTGCTCAATGCGGAGACGCGCCACGCCGCGCAGGATATGCAGGAGCGGCTCGGCATCCCGTTCATCGAGCTGACGCGGCTTTACCGTCTGGACAAAATCCGCAATCAGTACCGGCTGCTCGGGCAGGCGATCGGCGCGGAACTCGATGATGCGGCGTATTATGATGCGGCACAGGAAAAAATTACGCAGTTCCGTGAAAAATACGGCGCGCTGCGCTTTGCGGTCGGCGAATGTCTGAATGCGGACAGCTTTGAGCTTGCACTCGCGCTGACGGAATACGGATTCCGCGTGCCGGAGATTTACGGCACAGTCGGCGAGCGCAATTTTGTGTTTATCAAGCGGCTCGCAGAGGTGTCGCCGGAAACGCGCATTTACTCGAATCTGTCGCCGACCATGCTGACCTACCGCCGCGAGACGGAGATCGACGCGGTCATCGGCAATGATGCAATGTACTATCACAGAGATCTGCCCGGCATCGGCTTTCAGGAGGAGGCGCAGCCCTTCGGTTATCGCGGCGTGACGCTGCTCTTTGAAAAGCTCGGTGCGGCACTTTCGGAGGAATAATAATATGGCAAACTGGAAATCGAAGGAATATTATACAATCACACTCGACGGCATCTCCGTCAGAACGCTCAGCGGATTGCTGCGCGAAACGCTCGGCATGAGCGGGGAGACGGTGGCGCGTTCGCATTTTTATGCGGCGGAAAAGGGCGATTTCACATACTCCGATGCGCTGGATCTGGATGCATATTTTTCGGAACGCCGCAGCGCAACGGTGCATATGAAAACGATCCGGTTCGACCGCGCATACCGCGAGGGAACATGTCTGATCTACGCATACGGCAGCAAGGCGCAGCTCGAATGCGACATCGAAGAACGGGATTTTGATACGAAAAAAATGCAGGAGCTGCAGGCATGGCTGCAGAATCAGGTGCATGAAGGCATCGCAGAATATGTCAGCATCAGCTATACTTTAGATAACAAGCCGCTGTTTGAATACAAAGAAGGAGCGATGCCATGAGCCGCCTGCTGACGCATCTTTCGCCCTTAGCGCCCGATGATTCCGGCGCATGCGGCGTGTTCTATGAGCTCGGCGGCATCACGGTGATCTGCGATGCAGGCGGCTGCGCGGGCAATGTCTGCGGATTTGACGAGCCGCGCTGGCACGAGAAATCCTCGGCGCTGTTCAGCGCAGGCCTGCGCGATATGGATGCAATCCTCGGCAGAGACGAGCTGCTGATCCGCAAGCTCACGAAGATCACGGAGCAGGTTCCGGCAGCGTTCACGGCGATCGTCGGGACACCCGTTCCGGCGGTCATTGCGACGGATTATCAGGCGCTCAAACGCATGGCGGAAAAGAAAACCGGCTTGCCGTGCATCACCGTTGAAACGGACGGTACCCGCGGTTATGATTTCGGTGAAATGCTCAGCTATTCGCGGCTTTTCCGCACGTTTGCGCAGGAGCAGTATCCGGTGAAAGCGGGCAAATGCGGCGTGCTCGGCGCAACACCGCTGAACACCGGTCTGACGCGCGCGGACAGCATCATCGCGGCAGTGCGGGCGCAGGGATATGAGCAGGTTGTCTGTTTCGGACTGGACAGCGGTCTGGATGAGATTCGCCGTGCATCGGAATGCGCGCATCTGCTTGTGATTTCGCCGTCCGGACTCAAAGCGGCGGAGTATCTGCACGAGAAATTCGGCACGCCGTTCTCGGTCGGATATCCGGTTCTGCCGGAGGATGTGACGGCACGCGCGAAGGCACTTTCCGGCAAACGTGTTCTGATCGTGCATCAGCAGTTTGCTGCGAATGCACTGCGCAATATCATTACAAATTGCGAGACGCACTGCGGGACATGGTTCATGCACGATGCGCGTTACGAATCTGACGGAGATTTTGCGTTCCGCGATGAGGACGGGTTCCGTCAGGCGACAGAGTCGGCGGATGTTGTCATCGCAGACCCGATGCTGCGGCGCGCCGTACCCCGTTTCCGCGGCGAATGGATTGACTTCCCGCACTACGCCGTCAGCGGCTCTGCAAAGTGGTAAAAAGTATGGTTATACGTGAAAAATCGCTCAACGAAATCTACGGCTTGGAGCCGATGAAACCGGCGCTCAATACCTATGTGCTCCGGACGGCAGCGCGTGCCATGCGTTTGCCGCTCAAGGATTTGTCCGCAGAGGAAATCCGGCTGCTGATCGGACAAAAGGTCGGGCTGCGGTATCTGCTGCCGCTTGCGATTGAGATTCTGCGGAAGAATCCGCTGAAGCAGGCGAGTCTCTTTCCGGGCGATCTGCTCGAGGTCTGCAGGCGTCTGGAACCCGCGGACTGGCACGAGAATCCGACGGAGCTGCGTGCTTTTCAGGATATCCTGAAAGCCGCGGAACCGAAAACGGTCACGGAATTTGCAACGCCCTGCGGTGTGCTGCGCTTCAGCGATAATCAGGGCAATATTCTTTCATTTCAGATCCGGCAGGAGATCTGGGAGCAGAAAGCCGCTGTCTATGATGATATTGCGGAAGAATGGACACCGCTGGATGCGCAGAATCAGTATACAGTGCGCATTGCGGCGGGCGATCTGACGGTCGGCGCTGAATATGTCCTGCGGCTGCACGGCGATTACAATTACACATACGGCGACAGCGATGAATGCGCGATTGCAAGTCTTGTCACGGCAGATAACGTGACGCTCAGTCTCGGCGCCTGCGATCTCAATGAGGATGAAAAGAACCGTCAGGCGGTGCCGGATATTGTGAACGGCGAACGTCGTGGCTGGCACTATCCGGATGAATTTGACACATCAGAAATGCGCGGATACTTGCTTTTTGTGCTGCCGGACTGGTCGGGCTACCGTTTCCGCCTGCTGGATGATACAGTGCCGGAAATTCAGTTCCGGCTTGCGTGGACAGCACATACGGTTGAACAAGCGGCACCGGATGATTACGGTGCGGTAACGAACTGGACGATCATGTAACGGAGGATACAATGGAACAGTTCATGCCGGTGATTCGTGAGATCACAGAGGATGATTTTGATGCCCTGATGCTGTTGTACACGCATCTGCATGATAACCCGATTCCTGATAAATGTGACGAAGTTGCTGCTGTCTGGCGGCAGATTCTTCACGCTCCCGCACATCACATTGTTGTCGCGGAGATTGCGGGCAAAATCGTATCATCTTGCGTTTGCGTGATTATTCCGAATCTGACACACAATCAGCGCCCCTACGCGCTCATCGAGAACGTTGTGACGCATGCAGATTACCGCAAGCGCGGTCTGGCAAGCGCCTGTCTGGAATTTGCAAAAACGCTCGCGCGGCGCGAGAACTGTTACAAACTCATGCTGATGACCGGCGCGAAGGATGAGCCGACCCTGCATTTTTATGAGCAGGCAGGCTATAACCGGACGGACAAAACGGCGTTTATCCAGTGGCTCTGATATGAGCAAGAAAAGACAAATTTCTAGCGGAGGTGAACCGGCTGCATGACGGTACAATATCATATTTACGGCATCGTGCAGGGCGTCGGGTTCCGCCCGTTTACGGCGGTGACGGCGGCGCGGTTCGGCATCCGCGGAACGGTCGCGAACAAGGGCTCCTATGTCGAGATTATCGCGCAGGGCGAGCAGGATGCACTGGATGCATTTGCCTCGGAGATCCGGAACCGGCCGCCGGAGCGCGCGATGATCCTTGCGATGGACAGCGAGTCACTTTCTGATGATGCAGAGCGCCATGATTTCAACGCATTTACGATTATTGAGAGCGAAAAGGAATACGGCGATATCTTCGTTTCGCCGGACATCGCGACCTGCGATCAGTGCCGCGCGGAGCTCTTTGATCCGCACAACCGGCGGTATCTGCACCCGTTCATCAACTGTACGCAGTGCGGTCCGCGGCTGACAATTCTTGACACAATGCCCTATGACCGCGAGCGCACAAGCATGCACGAATTCCCGATGTGCAATGCCTGCGATGCGGAGTATCATGACCCCGAAACGCGGCGCTTTGACGCGCAGCCGAACTGCTGCAATGACTGCGGTCCTGCGGTGTATATAATTGGTACAAAATTGCGTGGCGGCGATGCGATTACGGCAGTGCGCAGAGCGATCATGGAAGGCAAAATTGCGGCGGTCAAGGGCATCGGCGGGTTTCATCTCTGCTGTGATGCGAAGAATCCGGATGCTGTGCGGCGGCTGCGCAAACGCAAGCATCGCCCGATGAAACCGTTTGCGGTCATGATGAAGGACATTGAAACAGCGGAGCGCGAATGCATATTGCAGGACGGTCAGCGCGGGATGCTGACCGGCTGGCAGAAGCCGATTCTGCTGCTCGAAAAGCGTTCGCAGATGTCAATTTGTGACGATATTGCGCCGGATAACCGCACGGTCGGCGTGATGCTGCCCTACGCGCCGGTGCAGATGCTGCTGTTTGATTATCCGGACGGCATCGCGATGACCGACTGCCTTGTCATGACAAGCGGAAACGCGCGCGGCGCACCGATCTGCCGGAGCGACGGGGACGCGGTCAAAGAGATCGGCGATTTCTGCGACCTGATTCTCTCACACAACCGCAAAATCCGCCTGCGCGCGGACGATTCCGTCTGCGACTGGCTCGCCGGAAAGCCCTATATGATCCGGCGCTCGCGCGGGTTTGCGCCGCTGCCCGTGATGATCCCGAAGAAGCGGCACCGGCAGGTGCTCGCGATCGGCGGCGAGCTGAAAAACACGTTCTGCATCGCGAAGGGCGGGCTGCTTTACGCATCGCCGTTTGTCGGGGATATGGCGGACATCCGGACGGTGCAGGCGCTGCGCGAATCGGTTGACCGGATGTGCGGCCTGCTCGAGGCGGCACCGGAGCTGATTGTCTGCGACATGCACCCGATGTACAACACGGTGACAGTCGCGCAGGAAATCGCGCAGGAGCGCGGAATTCCGGTGATTCAGGTGCAGCATCACTATGCGCATATCCTTTCGTGCATGGCGGAGAACGATGTCACCGGCAGGGTGATCGGGCTGAGTCTCGACGGCACCGGCTACGGCACCGACGGCACGATCTGGGGCGGCGAGCTGCTGCTCTGTGATGCGTCCGGATTTGAGCGGCTCGGCTCGGTGCAGCCGTTCACGCAGACCGGCGGCGACCTTTCCGCGAAGGAGGGCTGGCGCATCGCGGCGGCGCTGCTGCGGGATGCTGATCCGGATGCGGCGCAGGTGATCTGCGAGCGGCTCGGCGTGTGCAGCGCGCAGGAATACACGGTGCTCGGCAATATGGCGCGCATGGGCGTCAACAGTGTGCAGTCCACGAGCTGCGGGCGTATTTTTGACGCTGTTTCTGCGATTCTGGGGATACGGCGCGCAGTGACATTCGAGGGCGAAGCATCCACCGCGCTGATGTATGAAGCGGAGCGGTATGCAGCGGCGCACGGCGATATTGCCTGTGAACTGCCTGCGGAGATCATCTGCGAAAACGGCAGCATCACGATGCAGACAACTGCGCTAGCTGCGGAGATTGCAAAGCGGTATCTCGATGACCGCACGCCTGAAAACCGGCAGTATCTTGCATATCAGTTTCATGCGGCGCTTGCGGAAATGCTCTGTCAGGCATGTCTGCAAATGCGCGCAGATACGAATATTTCCACATGCGCACTCAGCGGCGGCGTGTTTCAGAACCGTCTGCTGGCGCGGATGTGCCGCAGCAAATTATCCGCCGCCGGATTCACCGTCCTGCTGCACAGCCTGATTCCGCCGAATGACGGCGGCATCTGCATCGGGCAGGCGATGTACGGCGCATATTATGATGAAGGAGGCAGCGTATGATCGGCAAAACAGTGACAGTGACGGTTGACCGCCCGCTCGGGAGCGCACATCCGGATTATCCGGAGATGATTTATCCGCTTAATTACGGCTATATTGAGGGCATCATGGCGCCGGACGGCGAGGAACAGGATGCCTATATCCTCGGCGTTTCGCAGCCGGTGGAACGGTTCACCGGCAGGATCATCGCGATTGTCCGCCGCGCGGATGATGTCGAGGAAAAGTGGGTGGTCTGTCCGGAGGGACAGCATTTTACAAAGCAGGAGATTGCGGAGCTGATCCGCTTTCAGGAACAATATTTTCAGTCTGAAATTTTGATGGAGGTATAACTATGTGTGTCGGATTATCTGCAAGAGTTGTGAGAGTGGAGGAAGGCACCGCGCTGATCGACGCGAGCGGTGCACAGAGAGAGATCAGTGCAGGCGTGCTCGATGATCTCGAGCCGGGCGATTTCGTCATGGTGCATGCGGGCGTCGCGATTGCGAAGATCACGGAGGACGATGAAGCCGAGGCGGATGAAGTCATGGAGGACCTGCTGTGAACGAGAGTGCAAAGCGCGCAAGAGATATCATCACCGGATACAGCGGCAGACCGCTCCGGATCATGGAGGTCTGCGGTACGCATACGCATGAGATTTTCCGGCTCGGACTGCGCAGACTGCTTCCGCCGCAGATCGACCTGATCTCCGGACCGGGATGTCCGGTCTGCGTGACGGCGGTCGGCTTCATTGACGAGGCGATCTGGCTTGCGCTTGAAAAGGGATGTATCATCTGCACATTCGGCGACCTGATCCGCGTCCCCGGCACAGAGATGAGCCTTGCCGGTGCGCGCGCAAAGGGCGCGGAGATTCGGCCGGTATATTCGCCGCTCGATGCCGTAGAGCTTGCAAAGGAGCATCCGGAGCGGCAGGTTGTGTTCCTTGCCGTCGGATTCGAGACAACAACGCCCTCTGCATGTCTTGCGGCGAAGCAGGCGAAAGAGGCGGGGCTCAGCAATTTCTCGCTGCTGACGGCGAATAAAACGATGCCGAATGCCTATCAGGCGCTTGTCGGCTCGGCGGATGCGTTTCTCTATCCGGGACATGTCAACGCGATCACCGGCAACGGAACCTGCATCAAACTCTGCGAGGAACAGGGCGTATCCGGCGTTGTTGCGGGATTCACCGCGAGTGAACTGCTGACGGCGCTTGCGGTGACGATCAAGCTGCTTGATGAGGGCAAGCCGTTCTTCCGCAACTGCTATCCGCGTGTGGTCAAGGACGAGGGGAATCCGGCGGCAATCCGCATGATGCAGGAGGTCATGGAGCCCTGCGACAGCGAATGGCGCGGGCTCGGGATGATTCCCGGCTCCGGCATGAAGCTGCGTGCAGAATATGCAGATTTCGATGCGCGCATCAAGTTTGATATGCCGCAGATCACGGGCAAACCGAATCCGGCGTGCCGCTGCGGCGATGTGCTGCAGGGCAAAATCCGCCCCTGCGACTGCAAGGTGTTCGGCAAGGGCTGCACGCCGCTGCATCCGGTCGGCGCATGCATGGTCTCCGATGAGGGCGCCTGCGCCGCGTATTATCAGTACAGCTGAACAGGAGGAAACTATGAGACTGGACGGCTTCGGACTGTTCGTCGAGGATATGGGCAGAATGATCCGCTTTTACAGGGATGTCCTCGGCTTTGCAATCAAAGAGGATGAGGATACTTCCAACGTCTACCTTATCAAGGACGGAACGCTGTTTCTGCTTTACGGCAGAAAGGATTTTGAGCAGATGACAAATCGGAAATATCAGTATCTCAAAGGGCTGAACGGGCATTTTGAACTCGCGCTGTATGTGGACACATTCGATGAGGTCGATGCCGAATATGCGCGGGTTGTCGGAATGGGCGCGGAGCCGGTTCTTCCGCCGGTCACAGAGCCGTGGGGACAGCGCACCTGCTATATTGCGGATCCCGAGGGCAATCTGATCGAGATCGGTTCATTCAATAAACCGTTTGTCCATTGATCCGGAAAGGGGAATACATGGATTCGATTTATGACCGCAGAAGCATCCGGAAGTATCTGCCGCAGATGCCGGAGAAATCCCTGATCGACGAGATCATCCGCGCAGGCATTGCCGCGCCCTCTGCAAAGAACCGGCAGCCGTGGAGATTTGTTGTGTTTACGGAGCAGGCAAAGACGGAACTGCTCCGCGAAATGGAGAAAGGTCTGCGCCGCGAGCTCGAGGGCGAGGCGCTGCTGCCGGAGGTGCGCGGCGGTCTTGCGGATGCGTTCCACACCATGCAGATCATGCACAAGGCGCCGGTGCTGATTCTCGTGCTGAATCCGGATGCAGGCTCGCCGTTTGACCCGCAGAATCCGGTTTCGCGCTTTGCGGAGATTGCAGATACGCTTTCGATCGGCGCGGCGGTGGAGAATATGCTGCTGAAAGCGGCGGCGCTCGGGCTCGGCACGCTCTGGATTGCGAACACCTGCTTTGCCTATCCGGAGCTGACGGCATATCTCAAAACGGATGCGCAGCTTGTCTGTGCGGTTTCGCTTGGATATCCCGACGAAGCACCAGCGGCGCGTCCGCGGAAAACGCCGGAAGAAGTCACGGAATACCGTGCATGACCAAAGAATACAGCGAGGTGAAACAATGGAACCGCATGATTATATTGTCACGGAGATCGGCGGCGATTACGCCTATCTGCAGCAGACCGATGCAGAGGGTACAGAGCCGTTTCAGGTTGCAATGGCGCTGCTGCCGCCCGAAACAGATATCGGGATGAAGCTGCGCGGCTTCATGGGAATGTTTGAAGTGATCGACTGATGAGCAGACCAAAATAAAAGTTTTGGTCGCAGTCTGTAGATAAAGTGTCTCCGACGGATTTATATTGAGGGCGCCGCCCTCAAACTCCTGCTTAAGGGCTACTAGCCCTTAAGAATCCCTTATTTTGTGAGTTGAGAATTTCAACGCATTTACATTACTTTTCTTATAGTGGGATTCCAAAGGGATAGCATCCCTTTGGCGGGGTATGGGGCAGCGCCCCATTATAATCA
>JAFWUX010000082.1 GCA_017523995.1 Oscillospiraceae bacterium
CCTTCGGAAAGGGATTTCGCGCTCTGCGGAGCGCGACCAGAGGCTCCTCGCCTCTGGCCTCATCGCAAACTTTTGAAAAAGTTTGATCAAAACTTTTATTTCGGCTTCGCCGTGTGCGCCCTTAAGTAGAATAGAGCTTAAAATGGGGTCTGGGGATAAATCCCCAGCAGAGGCTTGGGGGCGGAGCCCCCATTATTGATCCGTCGGAGACACCGCTTCACGGCTTTTCGAGCGAGATGCGGCCGAGTTTGGTGCCGCGGAACTCATCGAGCAGCGTGATTGCCGCACGCTCGGTATTCGGGACGCCGCCGGAAAGCAGCATGCCGCGGTTCTTTGCCATCAGCTCGAGCAGCTCGAAGCCTTCGCCCTCCTGTTCGGGCGCGATCTTATAGCGCTCTGCAATCGCCTGCGGGTACTCCGTGTGCAGGAAACTCAGCAGACGCGCTGCCAGCGCTTCCTTATCGAGAATATCATCGCGGATGGCGCCTGTCATGGCGAGCCGCACCGCGACCTCCTGATCATCCAGCTTCGGCCAGAGCACGCCCGGTGTATCGAGCAGCTCGACGCCCTCTGCGGTCTTGATCCACTGCTGTGTGCGTGTGACGCCCGCTCTGTCCTCCGCCTTGGCACGTTTGCCGCCTGCGAGACGGTTGATCAGCGACGATTTGCCGACATTCGGGATGCCGAGAATCATCACGCGGATCGGTCTGCCTATCATGCCCTTATCGGCATAGCGCTGCAGCTGATCTTTGAGCAGCTCGCGCAGTGCGGGCGCAAACTGCTTCACGCCCTTGCCGTTCTTGGAATCTGCCGTGATGACGGCGTATCCCTGATTCTTATAGTACTGCATCCAGCGGCCTGTGATATCCGGATCCGCCATATCCGCCTTGTTGAGAATCACAAGACGCGGCTTTCTGCCCGTCAGGCGGTTGAACTCCGGATTGCGGCTGCTCTGCGGCAGTCTTGCATCCAGCAGCTCTGCCACGGCATCGACCAGCGGCAGGCTTTTCGCGATCATCCGGCGGGTTTTCGCCATGTGACCGGGAAACCACTGGATGTCCTTCATATCTTCCATTTAATCCCTCTGACTTTCTGCCTGCTGACCGCCGGTGCTGTCGATTCTGCCGAACTTATAAAGCGGCGCGACCCGGATCAGCACTCTGCCGATGATGTCCTCCTCTGCGATCATGCCGACCTCGGGGTGGCGGCTGTCCTTGGAAATGTGGCGGTTGTCGCCGAGCACAAAGACATAGCCCTCCGGTACGGTCAGCGGATAGGTGAATGCGCGGTTGTCGCGCTTGGTCAGCGTACTGGTATAGGGTTCCTCGAGCGCCTTGCCGTCTACATAGACAATGCCCTCGTCAAAATCAATGTTCACTTCCTGTCCGGACTGCGCAATCAGGCGCTTGACGATCCGCTTGCCGAGACCCGGTGCGGCTGTGAGCTGCCCTGCATCATCAAAGGTATATGCGGATGCGCTGTTCAGGATCAGGATATCGCCGGTTTCGTAGGTTTTATCGAGCCGCGAGACCATCAGACGGTCGCCGTTTTCCAGTGTCGGCACCATCGAATCGCCCTCGACAACCGCGGTGCAGATCAGATAGGTGAACACCAGCATCACAACGAAAATTGCTGTTGTGACGGATTCGATCACATCCGCGGCATCGCAGAGAAACTGTTTGAATGTGTAATGCGGTTCGTCTCCGGATGCATCTTTCTCCGGTGCGGGAGTCTCAGCCGGTGCCTGCGGTTCAGGAGCCGGTTCCGCTGCGGGTGCAGTTACCGGCGCGGGTTCCGCGGATGTATCCGGTGCTGCTTCCGTCACGGTCTCCGGTGCTGTTTCTGCTGCGGTTTCGGGTGCGGCTGCCTCGGGTGCGGGGGCAGGCTGTTCCTGCGGAATCTCAGGTGTCTCCATGCGGCTTCGCCTCCGTTTCTCTGCCGCACGCTGCGGCGTTGTCAGGATATGTTATGCGCCGATTCTGCCGAATTTCTTGAGCGGCAGAATCCGGATCAGAACTTTGCCGAGAATATCCTTTTCCTCGACAAGTCCGACATAGCTGCTGCGGCTGTCCGAGGAACCGTTGCGGTTGTCGCCCAGCACGAATACATAGCCTTCCGGAACCGTCAGCGGATAGGGGAGTGCGTTGTCGCACTGCTCATGGGTCGGCTCGGCGATATACGGCTCATCGAGTGCCACGCCGTCCACATAGACGATGCGTGCGTCAAAATCAATGTCAACGGTCTGACCCGCCTGCGCGATCAGGCGCTTGACGATGCGCTTGCCGAATCCCGGTGTGGAATAGATCGTGCCGTCATTGCCCATCGGGTGACCTGTCCAGTTGTTGATGATCAGGATATCGCCGTTTTCGTATTCGCGGGAAAGGCGCGAGACCGCAAGACGGTCGCTGTCCTGCAGGGTCGGAACCATTGAGGTGCCGTCTACTCTTGCAATGCAGATCACGAATGTGAAGCAGAGAATCACAACAAAGACCGCTGCTGCAACGCATTCCAGAATATCCATCGCATCGCCGCCGAATTCTTTGAGCGTGTATTTTTCTTCTTCTGTGTTCTCCGGCTCCTCTGCCGGATGCTGTGACAGTTGTTCAGTATTCATGGCAAATCTCCTTTGGCTTTTTCTCAGAACAGGAATCCGAAGCGGTCGGTCCACTTTTCGGTCAGCTCTTCCTCGCGGTAGTAGCGGACGACTGCGGTGCCGAGCACCTCATCAACCGGAATCAGACCGACTGCCGTGCTGCGGCTGTCCGTGCTGTTCATGCGGTTGTCGCCCATGACGAAGACATAGCCTTCGGGGACGGTCATCGGATAGGTGAATGCGCCGTCCTCACGCATGGTCGCTTCGGCAATATACGGTTCATCGAGCACATTGCCGTCCACACTGACGGTGCCCGCTGCGGTGTTGATGTCAATGGTCTGTCCGCCGCGTGCGATCACGCGCTTGATCAGGATCTTGCCGAGCCCGGGCTGCTCTGTGATGACAGTCTGCTCCGGATCGGCAAAGAAGCCGCCCTGCTGATTATCCACAACAACGATGCTGCCGTTCAGACCCTTGAACGGTGTGACGATCAGCAGCTTGTCGAGATTGTAGAGCGTCGGATTCATCGAGCCGCCGTCTACCGTGACGGGGCGCATGACAAATGCGAACAGCAGCACAAATACAAAAATCGAGGCAGCACCTGCCTCAAGGATATCCAGCACATCTCCGAGCAGATCGGAGAAGGAATAGGAATCTTCTTCTGCTTCGGATGTCTGTGTTTCGTTGTTCTTTTCTTCTTCGGCCACGTCTGCTCCCTCTTTTCCTTAAGTTTCAGGATAAAAAGCAAAGGGGACTGCAAGAGTCCCCTTTCGCTTGTTTGCAATCAACGAACCAGTCCCTTGACCTTTGCCGCTTTTCCGACTCTGCCGCGCAGATAATAGAGCTTTGCTCTGCGCACAACGCCTCTGCGGACGATCTCGACCTTGTCAACAGCCGGGGAGTGAACCGGGAATACACGCTCGATGCCGACACCGTGTGCAACTCTGCGGACGGTGAAGGTCTCGCTGATGCCGCCGTGCTTCTTTGCGATGACGGTGCCCTCAAAGACCTGAATACGGTACTTATCGGCGGATTCCTGAATGCGGACGTGAACCTTGACGGTATCGCCGACATTGATTTCCGGTGTGTCTTCCTTCATGCTGGACTTGCTGATTTGCTCCAAAGCGTTCATTTTGGGATTCCTCCTTGATTTGTTTACGGATGTTCATACATTGCAGCCGGTCAAGCCGGAATCTGAACGCCGCTCAGCGCTTTTTCTGAGAGGCAAATGCAGCGGACCACCCATTTGTCAGAATGTTGTGTTTATCCCGAAACGGCGGAAAACCGCGGGTTTCGGACAAACTTGGCATCTTGACCTCGCCCTACAAGTACAGGCGGATATTCAAATGCTGTATTATTATATCACATCTCTCCTGAAAAAGCAAGGGGTTCAGCGGATTTTTTTCACTTTACGCAAAAATCTCCGTGCGCCGGCGGCGGTTTTTGCCATTGCGCCGGAGAAAAGCGAAGCGGCTCCGGAATCCGGAACCGCTGAAGCGCTTTGGTTTACGGTGCAATTATGCCTGCTCAGGCGCACCGACGGGACATGTATCTGCGCATGCGCCGCAGTCGAGACATGTATCTGCGTCGATGACGTACTTGCCGTCACCCTCGGAAATTGCACCTGCCGGACATGCGTCTGCGCAAGCACCGCACTGGATGCATGCATCACTGATTGCATATGCCATAGCTGTTACCTCCTGTTATAATAATAGTATATGGTGTGTTTTTCGGAGCGGTTTCGCTCCTGAATCTATTGTATCATATTTTCGGAAAAAATCAAGTGGTTTTGCAAAAAAGCATAGGAATCACATTTTTATCCCGGATTTTTGATGGAATCCTCGGCGTTTTGCACAGGATTCCGTGGTTTGCAAGCGGCGCTTCTGATAACTTGAAAGCTGTGGAATGTTCACAGGAATCTGTAAATCCCGCTGATTGAGTATGCGGAATCTGCATGAAAGAAGTGATTTTCGGACAGCATTTGTGCAGAATTGCGCACCACAATATCGGCGCGTTTAGAGCAATATAATTTCAGTTCGTTGTGCATCATTGCAAATTATTTTGATAAAACGAAAAGTTATTGCATCATCTTGACAAGATTCTGAAGATTTGGTATAATATTATATTGTAAGATATTGTGGCGTTTTGCGCATCGCTGAGACGATCTGTGCAAAACGGCAAATCGGATGCTTCCGGCAGCGCAGGAACGCTGCCGGCGGAAAGGCGGAGATACCGTGAGAAATACGAATATGATCCGGCGCTTTTCATCTGCGGCTGCCGCTGCCGTGCTGACAGGAACGCTCTGTCTGCCGCTGTGCTGCGCGGCGGAATCTGCGGCGGCGGAACCGGCTGCCGGTGACGATCTCTATACGCTGACCTTTGAGCGGGAAACCGGCTACAGCGACTATTATGATATGCACATCGGGGAGAAGCGCCCCGAAACCGCAATCCGGATTGCGGGCAGCGACTACGCCGAAACCGCGGACGGCAGCTTTTCTGTCGGGACGCTCGGCGGCAGGGCTGAGGTGCTGATCTGGGACAGCGCTGAGGGCAGCGTCAGCTATCAGGTGGATGTCCCCGAAAGCGGCATCTATGCGCTGCAGCTTTCCTATTACGCGATGGAGTCGCCCTCGAATCAGGTGGAGCTTTCGCTGGAAATCGACGGCGAGCTGCCGTTTGAATCCGCTTCGCGCATCTGCCTCAACAAGATTTTCGTCAACCGCACGGAGATCAAAACCGATTCGCGCGGCAATCAGGTGCGCCCCTCGCAGATCGAGCAGCCGGACTGGCAGACAAAATTCGTCTACGATGAGGACGGGCTGTTCAATGATCCGCTGATCTTTTCGCTGGAAAAGGGCACGCATACGCTGACCTTCTCCGGCATCAAGGCTTCGCTCGGCATTGAGTATCTGCAGCTCTGTCAGCCGGAAGGCACCGGCAGCTATCAGGCGCCCTCTGAAAGCGAGACCGGCAGCACGCCCTCGACGCTTTATCGCATTGAGGGCGAATCCGCGAAGTATAAATCCTCCTCGACGCTCTATCCGGCATACGATAATAATGCGTATACCGTTTCGCCCTCCGATCCGGTCAAGATGGTCTATAACACGATCGGCGGCGCGAACTGGGATCAGGCGGGGCAGACAATCACATGGGAGATTCCCGCGGATGCGATCACCGGCGACGGCTGGTATAAGATCGGCATCAAGGCGCGGCAGAACGTCATGCGCGGATTCTACTCGAACCGCAGAGTGCTCATCGACGGGCAGCTCCCGAACGATGCCTTCGGACAGGTGAAATTCTACTATGACAATGACTGGAGCCTGACACCCGTCGGGAAGGACGGCGAGACTGCCTATGTCTATCTGACGGCGGGCGAGCCGCACACGGTCACGCTTGAGGCAATGCCCGGCGAGATCGGCGAATATATGCGGAAGCTCGAAAGCACTGTCACCGACCTCAACACCTGCTATAAGCAGATTCTGATGATCACCGGTCCGAATCCGGATAAATACAATGACTATTATGTAGAGGAAAGCATCCCGACGCTGGTTCAGGACTTCATGCGGCTCTCGCAGCAGCTCAAGGAGGCGCAGAGCGGCATCGAACAGCTTTCCGGTACGCTCGGCTCGGAGGCGGCGGCACTCCAGAGAATGTATGTCATCCTCGATAAGTGCATCGAAAAGCCCAGCCGCATCCCGAATTATGTCACGCAGATCAAGGACAATATCTCGACGATTTCCACGTTCATCTGCGATTACCGCGATCAGCCGCTGGAAATCGACTATCTCGAGATTGCCTCCGCCGACAGGGAATTCTCGCCGCTGAAATCCAAATTTTTCAAGCAGCTCGGATTCCGGTTCAAGGCGTTCCTCGGCTCCTTTACCGAGGATTACACCACGCTTTCCGATATCGACGCGGATGCGGAGGATGTCATCAGCGTGTGGGTCAACCTCGGCAGAGATCAGGCGCTGGTTGTCAAGGAGCTTGTCGAGAACGAATTTGCGCAGCAGCATCCCGATATTCCGGTTTCGGTCAATCTCGTGGTCGGCGGTGTCGTTGAAGCGACGCTGGCGGGAAAAGGCCCGGATGTGGCGCTGTTCCTCGGCGGCGAATTCCCCGTCAACCTCGCATGCCGCGGTCTGCTCGTCGATATGAAGCAGTTTCCGGATTTCAATGACGCCGTGAAAAACTATCAGCACGATGCGACTGTGCAGTACAGCTATGACGGCGGCTGCTACGGTATGCCGCTGACGCAGAACTGGACCATGATGTTCTACCGCACCGATATCCTCACGGAGCTCGGCTATACCGAACTGCCGCGGACATGGGACGATCTCATCGACATGCTGCCCGGTCTGCAGCGCAATCATCTCGGTGTCGGTCTGATTTTGCCCTCGACCAATGTCGCGGCGGCAACAGAGGCCGGTCACACCTATGCGTCGCTGATTCTGCAGCAGGGACTCAACTATTATAATCCCGAGCAGACAAAGACGCAGTTCGATTCCGTTCCGGCGATCCAGTGCTTTGAAAAGTGGACGGATTTCTACCGCGATTACAAGTTCACCCAGACCTATGACGCTTACAGCTATTTCCGCACCGGTCAGTATCCGATTGTGATTGCAAACTACAGCTTTGCAAATCAGCTTTCGGTTGCGGCACCGGAAATCAAGGGACTCTGGGACTTCACCGTCATGCCCGGCACGATGCAGGCGGACGGTACTGTCAATCACGCATCCAATTCCGGCGGCACCGGCGCGGTGATCTTCAACAAGGTCAGAAACAAGGATGCCGCATGGGAGTTCGTCAAGTGGTTCTGCTCGAAGGATGTGCAGACGGAATACGGCGCCGACCTCGAAGGTCTGCTCGGACAGATGGGACGCTATGAGGCCTCCAATGTTGAGGCACTGAAACAGCTCAACTGGTCGGGCGCGGAAATGGATGTCCTGCTTGCACAGTGGGATGCGCTCACGGAAATCCCCGTGCTGCCTTCCTCCTATGCCGTGACCAGAAATATCATGAACGCATTTCGTGAGACCGTCAACTCCAATGAGAATCCGCGCGATACGCTCATGTACTACAACAGCGATATGAACGATGAGATCCGCAGAAAGCGCGAAAATCTCGGGCTGGACTGAATTCGTAATTTGAAGGAGGGTTCCTCTCTTGGATAAGGATCAGATTGGTGTCAGAACCAAACAGGAACGGCGCAGGCAGCTCTGGCTGCAGATCAGGCAGAATAAAGAAGCCTACCTGATGCTGGCGCCCTTTATGATCGTGTTTACGATCTTTACGATCATTCCGGTCATTATGTCCCTGCCGATCGGTCTGACGGATTTTGATATGGTGAAATATCCCCCGACATGGGTCGGGCTGAGCAATTTCTATAACCTGTTTCTCAATGACAGCATTTTTATCAAGGCAATTCGCGTGACGCTCGTCTTTGCGGTGTTTACAGGTCCTTTGAGCTACTTTCTGAGCTTCATGCTCGCGTGGCTCATCAATGAGCTGAATCAGACGCTCAAGGTCATCTTCACGCTGATCTTCTACGCGCCTTCGATGGCGTCCGGCGTCTATGCCGTCTGGCAGCTGATCTTCTCCGGCGACAGCTACGGCATCGCGAATTCCACGCTCATGAACCTCGGCATCACGACCTCGGCAATCCAGTGGCTGACGGATTCCAAGTACATCCTGACGGTGGTTATCATCGTGCAGCTCTGGGTCTCGATGGGCGCCGGATTCCTCGCGATGCGCGCGGGCTTCCAGAATATCGACAAGGCACAGTATGAGGCGGGCGCCATTGAGGGCATCCGGAACCGCTGGCAGGAGCTCATCTACATCACGATCCCCGGCATGGGTCCCTCGCTGATGTTCGCGGCGGTCATGCAGATCGTTTCGGCGTTTACGGCGGATATCGTCGCGAGAAACCTCGTCGGTTTCCCGAGCACCGATTACGCCGCGCACACGATCATGACGCATGCCTTCGACTACGGCTGGATCCGCTATGAAATGGGCTATGCCTCCGCAATCTGCATGATTCTGTTCATCGCGATGTATCTCGCGAACAAGCTCATCAGCGGACTGCTCGGCAAATATATGGATTAAGGGGGGCGGAATATGAGTCAGGCTTCAGCACAGGCAAAGCAGAAAACAGACCCGAAAAGGCTCAAAGCCTCCAATCGGCGCGCCGGCAGAAAAATCGGCGGCTCTGTCGCGATCTTCCTCTTTCTGCTGATCCTCGGTCTTTTTATGGTGCTCCCGATCTGGCTGATGGTCGTCAACTCGATCAAGCCGGTCAACGAAATGTTCATCTTTCCGCCGAAGTGGTATACTTTGAACCCGACGCTCGACAACTTCAAGGATACCTACCGCGTGCTCGGTCAGATGTGGGTGCCCTTTTCCCGCTATGTGTTCAACAGCATCTTCGTGACGGTTGCCGTCACGGTTCTGCAGTGCGTCTTTGCCTCGATGGCGGCGTTCTGTCTGGCAAAGGTGAAATTCCCCGGCAACAAGCTCATCAATGCGATCATCGTCCTTGCGCTGCTCTATAACAGCAATGTCATCTATCTGATGCAGTACATGGTCATGGCAGAGCTGAACATGATCAACCGCATGTCCGCGCTGATTCTGCCTTCGGTCGCATCCTCTATGGGACTGTATCTGATGCGGCAGTCCATGACCTCCGTGCCCGATGCAATGATCGAGGCGGCAAAGGTGGACGGCGCCAATCTCTTTACGATCTGCTGGCGCATCGTCATTCCGAACCAGAAGCCCGCGCTCATGACCATGGCGATCTTTGCATTCCAGGGCGCATGGAACATCACGGGCGGCAGCGTTGTCTATGACGAATCGCTCAAAACGCTCCCGACGGTCATTCAGCAGGCGGCTTCTGCCGGTATCTCGCGGCAGGGCGTGACAATGGCTGCGGCGGTCATTCTGTTTGTGCCGCCGGTCCTGTTCTTTATTCTCGCACAGAGTCAGGTCATGGAGACCATGGCGCATTCCGGTATCAAGGATTGATCCTTCCGCCGGAGCCTTGCAGAAAGGATGAGGAATTACGTGAAAACAAATGCAAAGCGCAGGCTGATGCACGGCGCGGCGGCACTCTGTGCGCTGCTGAGCACCGCTTCGGCTCTGATGCTGCCGGCATCCGCGGATGAACCGTATGATGTCTATAACTATAACTATCTCGGAGAAGCGGTGCCCTCGCAGGCGGGATACCTCGCGGAACGTTCGGTTTCCGGTCTCGATCTCGGCACAACGCCGCTCAGTGCGCCGGGCGATCTCTTTAAGGATGAGAAGGATCAGTTCTATCTCGTCGATTCCGGCAACAACCGGATTCTCAAGATCGACAGCGAATTTACAGAGGTGCTCGAGGTCTTTGACCGCTTCACCATGCCCGACGGCTCGGAGACGCGGCTCAAAAATCCGAAGGGCGTCTATGTTTCGCCGGATACCGGTCTGATGTACATTGCCGACAACGAAAACGCACGCGCGCTGGTCGCAAAGCCCGACGGCACCGTTGTCATGGAAATCACAAAGCCGGCATCCACGGTCTACGATCAGCAGCTGACTTTTCTGCCGCAGAAAATCCTCTGCGACAATGCGGGCAATATCTATATTGTCCTGAACAACACCACAAAGGGCGCTGCAATGTTCGACGCAAACGGCGAATTCATCGGATACTACGGTGCGAATGCCGTTGCGGCAACGGCAACCGTCATCGCAAACCACTTCTGGAACGCGATCGCCTCCGAGGAGGAAAAGCGCTACCGCTCCAGAAGCACGCCGACGGCATTCGATAACTTCGATATCGACACGGTCAAGGGATTTATCTATACCTCGACCTCCTCCGGCTCGACCGACACCGACATCGTCAAGAAGGTCAATCCGGAAGGCTACAATCTGTTCAGCTATATGTCGAACTACACATGGGGCGATCTGTTCTCCACATGGTATTCCGGCACAACCTATAAAACCAAAATCGTCGATATCGACATCGGCGATGATGGCTCGATCAACTGTCTTGATGCGACAACCGGCAGAGTGTTCCAGTATGACAAGGAGGCCGATCTGCTCTTTATCATGGGCGCGACCGGCGATCAGGTCGGTGCGTTCACGCAGGGCAATGTCGCTGCCGTTGAAACGAAAGGCGCGGGCTGCGAGAATATCTATGTGCTCGATGCCGGAAAAGGCACGGTCACGATCTTCGGGCAGACGGTCTTCGGGCAGATTGTCCACGATGCAACCGCGAAATATAACGGCGGCTACTATGAGGAGGCGCTCGAGCCGTGGCTGGAGGTCGTCAAGCGCGACGGCAACTACCGCAGAGCCTATCTCGGTATCTCCAGTGCCTACTACAACATGGGCAGATACAAGGAGTCGATGGAATATGCGAAAAAGGCAGATGCCTCGGCGCGCTATAACCGCGCATTCGAGCGCTACCGTTCGCAGTGGCTCAGGGAGCATCTGACGCAGATTCTGCTCGGCGTTGTGCTGATTATCGCAGGCGTCATGCTGCTCAAGTATGTTGTCCGGAAGCAGAAAAGCAAAAATCAACAGGCAGAACCGGCACAGACCGGTTCCGGAACGTAAGGAGGTGTGCTGCATATGATGGATCTGACACAGCCGCAGTGGGTGAAGCATGTGGTCTTTCATCCCTTTGAGGGCTTTGAGGATCTGCGCTGGAAAAAGGGCGGCACGCTTAAATATACGGCGATTATCATTTTTGCGCTGTTCATCGCGCTGATTGCAATCGACCGCTGGTGCGGATTCCAGTTCCGGCCGCTCCCCGATGCGATGTTTTCCGTTGTGCCGTATATCATGCGCTCGGTGGTCTACTTCCTTGCGTGGGTGCTCGGAAACTGGGCGATCTGCACGCTGCTCGACGGCGAGGGCACGATGAAAAATATCGCGATTTACAGCTCCTATGCGCTGATCCCCTATATCGGGCAGATGTTCGCGCAGGTGATTCTTTCGCATATTCTTGTCCGCGCGGAGGCAGTGTTCTTCGATACCGTCTATTATGTCGGCATCATCTGGACGGTGCTGCTGCTGTTTAACGCAGTCAAGGCGGTGCATCAGTATACCTTTACAAAGACTGTCATCGCGATTATTCTGACGCTCTTTGCCATGCTGGTCATTCTGTTCCTTGCGGTGCTGTTCCTTTCGCTGTTCCAGAAGGTTTATGTGTTCTTCTATTCGCTGTATACAGAGATTCTGTATCGCGTGAGAGTGTGAGAGGCGGTGTTCGGATTGCAGAAAAAACGTCATATCCTTTGCTGCCTGCTCGCAGCTGCCATGATGCTCCCGACCGCCGCAATGCCCGCCTACGCAGAGCCGGATGCTGAATCCGCTGCGGAGACGGAGCCCGCGCAGGACGCGGATGCGGATTCCGGTTCGCAGGAGAATCCCGACTGGGTGGATCGCTCCGAAAAGGACGTCTTTGCGAAGATGCGCAAGGTCGCGGAAAATGATAAGCTCGAGTTCTGGGCATGGGACGCCGAAAAGCTCGATGAGGACAACGATGAAAAGCCGGAGGATCTCTTTGCACTGGTCAACAAGGCAAACGGGTATATCTGGTGGACCTCGCCGATCAATGCGGAGGGGGATGCGCTGGCTTCACCGGTGCTGCGTGCGGAGGTCCGCTCCGGACTGGTGCTGACCGCGGCGCAGATCCTTGAACGCTCAACCACCAATGTCCGCTCCGGCGATACGCTCAAAACCGTGATCAGCTATTCGGACGTCAAAAACGGCGTCAAGGTCACCTATAATTTCCGCAAGGTCGGCATCAAGATTCCCGTGATCTATGTGCTCGGCGAGGATTATCTCGAGGTCAGCGTCGATACCGCAGGCATCACCGAAAAGAACGATGCCTCCGCCGATAAGCCCGTGCTCGCGCAGTCGCTTGCGATGCTCAACGGCTTCGGTGCCGCGGGGCTCGATGAGGAAGGCTATTTTGTCATCCCCGACGGCAGCGGCGCGGTCATCAACTTCAACAATCAGAAGTATTCCGCCAAGACCTACAGTCAGATGATCTACGATGTCGATACAACCGCCGTGCCGAAAACAAAGGGCCCGGTTGTGGAGGGCGTTTCGCTTCCGATGTACGGCATCTGCAAGGGCGAAAATGCACTGCTTGCGGTCGCCTCTGAGGGCGACGGCAGCTGCATGCTCTGCGCCGATGTCAGCGGCACCGGTCAGTCGAATACCGAATATAACCGCTGCTACTTCAAATTCGTGCTGCGCTCCTCTGACCAGTATTATCTCGGCAGCGACCAGCTCAATCCGCTGGATGTCTACGAGAAAAATCTGACGCACCGGAATCTGCAGGTGCGGTACTATCCGCTGACCGCTGACGATGCGGTCAATGCGGACGGCGGAAAAGAGCTCGATTATGTCGATATCGCGGCGCGCTACCGGCAGTATCTGCTCGACGATATGCATGTGCAGAAAACTGCCGCCGCAAATCAGGCAAAGCTCTATATCGACCTCTACGGCGGATGCATGAAGCAGCGGAATGTCCTCGGATTTCCGGTGTTCATGAAAACCTCGATGACCTCCTATGCGGAGATGCAGAAGATTCTGGAGCAGCTCGGGGATGCGGGCGCGGAGAATCTGGTTGTGTCGCTCAACCGCTGGACCGATGCGGGCATTGCCGGCAAAGTCGATTTCAAAGCGAAAGCCTCCGGCACGCTCGGCGGCAGCTCCGGCTTCCGAAAGCTGACCGATTACATGAACGGAAACAGCATCGAATGGTATCCGACGGTGACGAACACCGCATACTACTCCGGCAACGGCTACTGGTCGCTGACCGACACCGCGGTGCGCGTTTCGGGTTCGTTTGCGCGTCTCGTGGACTATGAACGCGCCTACGGCGTGCCCTACGGCGAAAAGAAAACCATGTCGCTGCTTTCGCCGAATGTCTTTGCGGAGCTCTATCAGAAGCTTGCGAAGAACTATAAAGATGCAGGGCTCAGCAGCGTCAGCATCGGCGGGCTTTCTTCGGCGCTCTACGGCGACTACGGCAAGAAAACCGGCACCTCGCGCGATCAGACGATGCAGGCTGTGGAGGAGAGCCTCAAGCTGCTGAAATCTGATGTCGGGGCGGTGCTCTCGGAGGACCCGAATGCCTATGTCCTGCCCTATACCGACACGATCACCGATCTTCCGCTCTATTCCTCCGGCTTCAATATCTTTGACGGCGACATTCCGCTCTATCAGCTTGTCATGCACGGCGTGATTCCGTATTCGACCAAGGCGGTCAACGGCAGCGCCGATGCCGAACGGCTCGTGATGCTCGCGCTCGCCGCCGGAAGCAATCTGCGGTTTGATATGCTCGGGGCGGAGACCAGCGAGCTCAAGGACACCGATTTCGATGTCTACTACTACGCCTTCTCCGATTACTGGATCGAGAACGCCGCGCAGTATTATGACTTCACAAAGGATATCCTCGCAAAGATCAGCGATTCTGAGATCATCAGCTATGTGCGCGAGGATGACCGCATCACCACAAAATATGCAAACGGCGTTGAGACCGTTGTCGATCTGAACGAATGCTCCGTGACGGCGGACGGTCAGACGAGATTTCTCAAGGATTATGTCCGGGAAGGAGCGGAGGTGTTTGAATGAAAATTCCGTATGAACGCAGAAAAGCCCTCTATGGCTATGGCTTTATCTCGATCTGGATGATCGGCACGCTGCTCTGGTTCCTGATTCCGCTGCTGGAATCGCTCTGCTACTGCTTCATGGATAACACGCAGCTCAAGCCGGATGTCGGCGGCATGCACAAGGTCTGGCTGTGGAGCGTCGGGCAGAACTGGCTCGCGAACTTCAAATATGCCTTCGCTGCCGATCCGCAGTATAAGCAGAATCTGATCACCGTCCTCAAGGATACCGCGATCACCACGCCGATGATCCTGATTTTCTCGCTGTTTATCGCGGTCATTCTGAATCAGGAGTTCAAGGGCAGGGGATTCGCGCGCGCGATCTTCTTCCTTCCGGTTATCATCGCGACGGGACCTGTCTACAACATCATCAGCGGTGATATCGCAAGCACCGGCGCGGACAGCGGCGCACAGTTCTCCACGCTCTTTGAGACCGACATCGTCGATCAGCTGCTCGAATTCCTCGGCGTGATGAATATCAGCGCGCAGCTCAGCAATATCATCAATTCTGTTGTGACCAATATCTTCGGACTGGTCTGGAGCAGCGGCATCCAGATTCTGATCTTCCTGGCAGCGCTCCAGAATATCCCCGTTTCCGCAAAGGAGGCGGCTTCGATGGAGGGCGCAACCGCGTGGGAGTACTTCTGGAAAATCACGCTGCCCTATGTCAGCCCGATGATCCTTGCAAACTTTATCTACACGGTCATCGACTCGTTCACCAAGACCGATAATCTGGTTATGGCGCGCGTGCTCGACAAGCAGCTCGACTGGGACTATGCCTATGCCGCTGCAATGGCGTGGAGCTATTTCGCGATTGTCATGGTGGTGGTCGGCATTGTTGTCATGATCATCAACAAGTTTATCTTCTACGAAGTGGAATAAGGGGGTGCAGATATGGATTTGGAAAACAAACTGAACCCCGAGGTTTCCGAGGATGCTGCACCGCTCCGCGAACCGAGCGGCAGACCGGAGCATCCGCAGCTGCCGGAAGGGTATATCCCGCCGAGCGCTGTGCCCGATGTCCATGAGGAACATGATGTCGGCGAGGGCATGTCCAAAAAGGAAGCCATGAAGATCCGCATGAAGAACATGAACCGGCAGGAGATTGCCTATCTCCGGCGCAAGCAGATCTTTGAGAAGTGCTGGCCGGTGTTCCGGTTTCTGATTCTGTTCGGGCTGGGATTTGTCATCCTCACGCCGCTGATGTTCATGATCTCCTACGGATTCCGCGAGAATACCGATATGAATGACCCGACGATCATCTGGATTCCGCGGCATCTGACGCTGCGCATCATGAAGCAGACGATCAACGCGATGGGGCTGACGCAGTCCAAAAACAATCCGCTGATCAATACGCTCGTGCTCAATATCGGCTGCTCGCTCTGTCAGGTTGTGACCTGCGCGCTCACCGGCTACGGCTTTGCGCGGTTTAAGTTCAAAGGCAGAAATCTGCTGTTCGGCATCGTCATTCTCATGATTCTTGTCCCGACGCAGATTATCTCGATTCCGCTTTACAGCACGTTCCGGAACTTCCTGTTCGGGCATGTCAACCTGATCGACAGCAAGCTCGTCATGTATCTGCCGGCGCTGACCGCAAACGGTATCCGCGCGGGTCTGATGATCTTCATTTTCCGGCAGTTCTTCCGCGGTCTCCCGAAGGAGCTCGAGGATGCGGCGTATCTCGACGGCTGCGGTCCGCTCATGACGTTTCTGCGCGTCATGGTGCCGAATGCAGGCTCCTCATTCCTGACGGTCTTTCTGTTCTCGATCGTCTGGTACTGGAATGATTACTATGTCGCGAGCTCGTTCTTTACCAATACGAAGACGATTTCGCTCGTGCTCAAAAATCTCGACGGTACGCTCAATATCGCGATTTTCAACAATGCGAATGCGAATGTCAGCGCGCGTGAGAAGATCGTCTGGCTCGAGGCGGGCTGCCTGATCTCGATTACACCGATGCTCATCCTCTATGCGCTGCTGCAAAAGCACTTCACTGAGGGTATCGAACGCTCCGGCATTGTGGGATGATATGATCCCCGAACCCTTGTTTATTTGTGTATAAAAGGAAGCCGCTCCGGTCATGCTGATGGAGCGGCTTCTTATCATCGACATATACAAAATGGGGTCTGGGGATAATATCCCCAGTGGGGGTGGGGGCAACAATGCCAACAACTTCAGATGTTGCGTTTCCCAGTGAATTGCGCTGCAATTCACTTAGGGGCGCCCTCTATCGCAGGGCGCCCCTCTCCGAAAAACGATCCACCGGATCGTTTTATCGGATTCACCCCTGCGGAGCTCCTAAAGCAGGGGAATTTCG
>JAFWUX010000083.1 GCA_017523995.1 Oscillospiraceae bacterium
CTGTGTTATTATTTTTATTCGGAAGTGAAGTGCTGTCTGTGACCTTGCTGCTATCTTCCCTTGAATTAGATGCTGTCTCACCGCTCTCCGGCGCACTTCCTGCTGCTAAAAGCAGAAACACAATCGCTGCAAAGCATACGCTTGCACCTTTCATTTTATTCATCATTGTCCTTTCCTCCTAATCTGACTGTAAGTACAGAAATCAAGGCGCCTATCAGATATACAAGAATATCGGCAGGATCAAATACACCTTTCATCATGTGAAGCAACTGCAATAATTCAACCGATATGCCTAAAAGAGCGGTTAACATAAGCCAAATTGCTTTCTTTTTTGGAACCATTACAATGCACTGAATTATAAATGCAAATGACACAGCCCAGAATAAATCCGCTGCATAGCACTGTGTGAATTGCTTTATTATTGGGCTATGAATCTGTATGCTCGGAAATGATTTGATCCACGGAATGAGATCAAAGGCAAGCGGAACAGGATGGAATAAGATATACACCATAATTCCAGTCGCCAATGAAATGATACTTAATAATAAATAATGTAGTCTTTTCATATTCAAGTCTATGTATATTCAGAAACGATGATCGCAGTTTAAGGCTTACATCTTCCGCAAGGCTGATACCCTTGCTCAATCAATGCTTCACGTTCACCGATGTATGCCTCTTTATTTTGCTCGTTAATATCCGCAACAGAAGGACAACTCGGATCATGAAACTTTTTCCGTTTCACATTGAGAATATAGTCCGGTTGTTGCTCCTGTTCCTCTGCCGGAAGAATCCTGTCCGGCACATCGTCTGATTCTGAAAAATCCGGCAGAAGAATAATATCCGGTTCAGATGTTTCTTCGGCTTCATCGTCCAAGCGGCTGTCGCCGTTCAGATAGTTGATTGTGATTCCGGGCTGCACATTATAGCAATACACATTGAAGCGCAGTCCCGCACCTTCATCTTCGACAGACAGTGCCTCCATGAGAACACCGGATGCGACCAGATTCTCCTGCTCAAAAATCGGTGTGACACGGTACAGCACATGATTTCCTGTTTCACGGATATAATCTGCCGTCATAATCTCAAACGGCAGCATCCCTTCCTTGTTGAGATACCGTGTACCGGTGATGAGGTTGCATGCATTGGCATTCTGTCCGGTCAGCATATGTGCAATCAGGTGACAGCGGTTAAACAGATAATTGCCGTCAACCAGTCCTTCATAGCGCACAAGCTGCCAGCCTGACGGTCTGACCATACCGATACTGCCGCGCTTTTCAGTCGGCATCAACTCCTGACCGATGCAAACCATGCATTCGCCGCATCGTCCAAGCGCATCCAGCGGCGGATAAGACTCATAGACTTCGGTTGTGAGTTCCTGTTCTTTGAAGAAAGGAAGGCTGTTATTGATCTCGCAGAACGGTTCACCGTGATACTCCGGAACATATTGTAAATCAAATGCCGTGATGGTAGTAGTTGTTATGATCGTTGTTTCCGATATTGTAATAGCCGTGGTGCAAAAGTCAGTATCTGCGTCAATAATCTGTTTCATATCATCTGATACCTGATCAGTTGGCGCTTTGCTGCATCCGATCAAGCAAATCAGGAATCCTGCTGCAAACAAGTACAGCCAGATGTTCTTCACAGCAATCACCTCCGCAGAAGAAGGATTGTATATTAATTCTAATTATATCATATATAACAGTATATGTCAACATTTGGCAGTATGTTTGTTTACAAAAACCGGAGTAATGATATTGAACGCGCCGCCTCCGGAAGACCGAAGGCTGCACTTTAATGATTCACATTGCATTCATCAGCTTTTTCTCAATCCGCAGCGTCACCAGCAGGTAGTAGGCATCATCCGCAGGGGAGAGCTTGCTTTCGTCGATTGCATCAATCTTCTTTGTCCATTCCTCCATATCGGACATCATAGTCATATAATCGTTCAGCATCGCCATTACATCGCCTTCACCGGAGTTGTAGCGGTTCATGAATGCCAGATAATCGTCATAGAACGCTTCGTATGCATCCATAGTCTGTTTGAATTCCGGCGTGACAAGCGAATAATCACCGTTTGCGATCATATCCTTAATATCCTGAAGCGACAACTCGGCTTTCGAGGATTCTTCCTCCCGCGGCTCAGTTTCAACGGATGCACTTGTTTCAGCCTCATCGCTTGTAAATCGCACGCTTTGGACGATCTTGGAATAGTCATTGAAATATGTGCTGTCGGCATCGTGCAACTCTACCAAGCAGACAATCATCATTTGCTGAGATGCTTCATCAAACACCAATGAAACGTGGCTTTCAATGAGATACTCACCTTGCTTAAATTTTCCGATTTTAGCAGTATATATTCCTTTGTGTTGATTGATAATAATATCATCCAACTTTGTATCAGCTTGTATATCCGATATCATCCCATCAAACATGCCTTCTGCAAAATCATCGGCGATATTCTTAAAAACAGCCTCGGATGTATAAATTTCAAAAAGATAGTTTCCGACAGATAATTGCCCGATCTGAATAGAATCAGTACTATCATAATATAAGTGATTATCCTCTGCTTTGAACTCTTCTTGTTCTATCCAAATGTTCGGTATCTCAAGTGCTGCCGATCCGATTTCAAGTATTGAATTCGTTTCAGAATTGAAATATTCAAGTTGCTTTTTATCCTTGGACGGAATTTCAACCTTTGCCTGCGTGGTTGTAGTGGGTTTTGCAGTTGTTTTTGCTGTTGTGGCTTTTGTGGCTTTATCTGTTGCCGGTGCCTCTGTTGTCACATTAGCCGGCGGCGGATCGGAATGTACTGCATTCCGGAAACCTTTGACATACAATCCGCCCAACACACAGATCAGAGCCGCATAAACAGCCCATACACCGATACTCATGCCGATTCTTGCCTTCCTTGAAAACCGTTCCTCCATTTTCTCGCTGCCCATAAAGAGCGCTGTCAGCGGCAGTGGAAATACGAAAATGCAGGTCAGCGGAAACCTGACTGCATTCCAGACCTTTCCGCCCTTTTCCGGATAGCGCTTGTAAAGCAGAAAACAGAACAGGAGAAACGGCGGTACAAAGAAAGCGAGACCGACAATCGGTGAAATCCACAGAATCAGCAACGCAACACCCATAATAACAGCAACAAACTTAATCGCAGTATTGAGCCGTTCATTCCGCAGTTCGAGCGCTTCCTGCGCAGCGCGCTGCTCTTCTGCCTCCTGAAGCTGCTTCTGGAATGCCGCCTGATCAATCTCATAGTGATCGACTTCAAGCTGCTCGGTTGCACCGCAGTACGGGCAATGCACCTCACCTGCTGCTTCGTTCACCTCACGATGCCCCATACAGAGCGGACACTGCAGCGCGGCAATGGTTTTATAGACAGGCTTTTTCGGCGCATTTGCCAGCTTCATCTGGTAATCGCGCTTTTCCCGTTTCATTTGCATCCGCTGCTGTTCCATTTGCTGGATGTGCTTTCTCTGTGCCTCTTCAACAGTCAGGCGCCGCTCTTCCAGCTCAAGCTCCTGTTCGCGCTGTCTCTGCGTTGCCTCTTCTTTTTCATCATTCTTTGACACTGCCGATGCGATTCCGGCAACTGCCGCGATTGCTGCAAAAATACCGAGTACCTCTTTCATTTGTAACACCTCACTTTTCCGCTCCGGATGATTCGTGTAAGAACAGTCTGCCATGCCGGGCAGCAGCAGAATTCTATATATTCAGTTGAATATTCAGACAAATTCTCCTCATATTCTTATTATACACAAATAATATTCTTATGTCAAGTAGAATATAAACTTTTAGATAGTTTGACAAAAGTCAATAATATAGTATGATATGGTAGAGGTGATATACATGAATTTGGATTACAAGCAGATCGGCGCAAATATAGCCCGACGGCGAAAAGAATTGCATCTGAAACAGATTGAGGTCTGTGAACGCGCTGAAATCAATGACAAATACCTTTCATGCATCGAAACTGCACGTTCAATCCCAAGCCTTGAGGTGTTTCTGCGGATTTGCAACGCACTCGAAACGACACCTGATCAAATTCTGCTTGGCACAGTAAATAGTGCGTTATCCGTGCAGCTGGATTCTGCATTGCTGACACGATATAACCAGCTTACACCGGAAAAGCAGCGATTTTGCCTCGCTTTCATGGATCTTTTATTGAATGAAGGAACCGACTGAGTACTCTTTTTCGAGTTTATTATACCACATAAAAAACTGAGGTTATAAAAATGAATTCCAAATGTGGAATCGAAATACAATTCAAGAAAAAACACGCTCGTCGGGAATTACCTGACGGGCGTGTTGTGATATATTCGCTTGTCTTGTTGTAATTTGGGCAACTTTTGGTCAACTAATTGGCTGAAAACTACATTGAAATTGGATAAGCTGATTTGCCTATCCGAGCCGATTTTGGCGATACAGCGTACTTTTCTGCTGACGCTGGCTTGCCGCGATATGCAGTTCTCATAATAGCATATTATAACGTAAAAAGCAACCGGAGAGAAGGAATCTTTTATGAAACGGTCTTCTTGCCGGAGTGCTTTAGATCAATGCAGGCGGGCGCTGCCCGCTTATAGCATATCACGGAGAATCATGCAAGAGATTTGAAGCAGCGCGCCGTTTTTTTCATCTTGCATTTTATGCTGCTGTATGGTATAATGAATGCAGACACATTCATTATATTATATTTTTATGCTGTCTGTATTTTTTGAAGAAACGTCCGTGTATTTGACATCAAAAGGAGGCTTCGTCATGCGTTTTCGGGTATTTCTCATCTTCCTGCTGCCGCTGCTGTTTCTGCTGCTGACAATCGGGATGGTGCTGCGGTTTCTCCGCCGCCGCAAACGGATGCAGAATGCGGATGCTGCCGCAGAGGGAACTGTCACAAAGGTCAGATGCAGCAAGGTGCAGAGGGGATACTATCAGTTTACTGCAGCCGTGCGCTATCAAGTTGACGGGCAGACATACCATACAAAATTCAAACCGCTGCCGCAGAATACGCCGGATTGTTCCGTCAGGGAAGGTGACGCCGTAACGGTGCACTATCAGACCGGATTTCCTGCTGAGGGCTTTGTGCAGCGCGAGACATACGGCACCGATATCGCCGGTATCCTCTGTACAGTGATGCCGCTGTTTTTCACGGTCATGCTGACAGACAGCTTTATCCGCTGGGATATCGGCTGGTTCACGCTGCCGGAGCGCCGCCTGATCGGTGCAATCCGTCTCATTCTGCTGGCGCTGATGTTTCTCGCGCTCATCGCTGTCACAATCCTTGTATTCCTGAAATCACGCCGCAGCGAACCCTATGAGGGAACAATACGGGAGATCAGACAGTTCGGCAGGCAGACTGTTCTCTGCACAGAATATGAGGTCAGCGGGGAAAAACAGATCATACCGCTGCTGAAGGAAGCCTCGGATAAACGGAATTATGCCGTCGGAGACAGTGTCCGGTTCCGGATGGCAGGCGGACTTCTGATCGGCATGGAACGGGAAAACAGCAAAGGCGAAAGCATCGCGAACTGGATCTTTCCCGTCATCGGTTCTGTGCTCCTGTTCCTGATGCTGCTTAGCGATCTGCAGCGAATTCTGAAAATGTAACCAACTGCAAAGCCCCGAAGTGAAGCGTCACTTCGGGGCTTGATTATGATTTTCCAATATCCGCTGCGGGATCGGCATCGAGCGAAATTGCAACGGTCGCGATCGCCTTGCCGCTTTCATAACGCAAAGTGTATTCGCCGTCATATTTCCCGCAGATGCTCCGGATAATCGCCCTGCCGCAGCTGTGACTGTCCTCCGGTTTCGCGTCCTCCTCCCCTTCCGGCGGATTCGAGCAGGTATTGACACAGCGAATCACGAAACAGCCGCTCCGGATGCCGCTTTTCAGCGAGATGACAGTCTGCTCCGGATGCTTCTCCTGCAGGCAGCTTTCCGCCGCGTTGTCATAGAGATTCGACATCAGGCTGCAAAGATCATAGTCATCAAACGGCAGACCGCCGCAATCCCGCAGAACGATCTCTGCCGGGATTATTTTGTACCGCTCATCATCGAGCTTGACACTCAGCAACGCATTCAGCGTGCGGTTTTCGCAGTAGTCCGGCGTGCGGGTATCATCCAGCCGCTGCCGGATTGTCTCGATCATCCTGTCCGCATGTTCCTGTCCCTCCGGATCGCGCATCAGCAGCGAAACGGTCTGAATCTGCGCCTGCATATCATGCCGCAGCTTGGAAATCTCCGTGAATTTGCTCTCTGCGAGCCTGTAGTATTTCTCGTTGTTCTCCATTTGCATGCGGAGCGTTTTGAGCTCCTCTGCACGCCGGAGCAGCGCGCGGCGGTTCTGCAGATTGTAATACTGGATCACAAGCAGAATGAGGAACATCGTCTGAAACACACGCTGCAGCACAACACCGATCTCCGTCAGTGCTTCTTTCACATAATAGAGGTAGCCGCAGACAAACGCGAAATGTCCGCAGACAAACGCAATGATCATTGCCATATCCCGCATCAGCCTGATATTTCTGCGCAGCAGGCAGATGATCAGCAGTGCGGCAAGCAGAAACAGATCAATGATGAAAATGCGCCCTGCCGCAAGCTGCGTGCTGCCGGAATCGACCGTTGTGAACGTAATCAGATCGGTATGTGACATCGCGGCATACAGCATGATCAGCAGCGATTCCAGCACAGTCTGCACTGTGCAGTTTCCGATCACAAGAAGCACCTTGCGCAGGAGCGTATCCTCATACCAGATCATGACAGGAAACTGCGCGAGAATGAGAATGATATGCGGCAGCACCGCCTGCAGCGACGCTTCACCGAACGGCAGAAACGCGATATGTACCGCCGCGACACATGCAAAATAAAACCCGACCGTAAACCAGTAGCTTTTCTTCGGTCTGCTGATATGGTGATAGAAAAATGTACAGATCATCATCTGTTCCAGCAGGGTCAGATAGTACGCCGCTTCACTCGTAAATGTCATAGAATCCCCCTGAATCATCATTTCATGACGCTTTGTCATTCTGCTGACGCTATTGATGTCCCAACTATCTCTTGAAGATATCTGCTTGTCTTTTTGCCATGATACTGCGTTAGAAATCCTTGCCTTGCGTCAGCAAGGCTGCGGCTTTCTGCCTTGTCTCATGACAAAAATCCTGCGCATCTATTCTTCAAG
>JAFWUX010000084.1 GCA_017523995.1 Oscillospiraceae bacterium
ACCTCGCTGTTCCTGATCGCCTGCATCAGATAGTCCGTCTTGCTCAGACCGCTGGCTTTCTGCTTCGCAGTCCACAGATCATACTCAGCATCCGTCAGCCTCAGACATATAGCATGATGACGTCTGCGTTTGGTCATACGCGCTCCTTTCCGCCGCTCTGCGGCGGCTGTTAGGGGAAGGTCTCGGAGGGGGAACGTCTCTGAGCAGGTAGACCGATGTGTCAATACATCGGTACTACCTGCCCACACACAACGCCAGGGCTTCAAGCATTCTGACATCAGCGGCATCATCCGCGTCAGCTGCATCCGGCTCGCACCAGCGCCCTTGCGTCGGCATCCACGCCTGCATCGTTACGCTGTGATAGGTGCAGGATCGCACTTTCCACCTAAAATGCGATATGCGTTTTTGGCGGAATCGCCCCGCGCCGGTGACATACAGCATTCAGCCCCCGAAACGATACTCCCCGATATATGTTTCTGCTGTTTTATAGATCAGCCGCCGATAAAATCAAGGTCAATGGCTGAATCGTCTGTTTCTACGTCGGCCTCGGCAGTTCTGGTGCTTGTCGCTTCTGAGGAAACTGCGGTCTGCGGCATCGGATAGCCCTGATTCAGACTGAGCATCAGGCTTGCAAGGAACTTCGGCATCTCGGCTGTGAACACTTTGCCGACCTCTGATACGATCTGGTCGACAAAGCGTTCCTCACGCTGCCGGTTCTCAAAATACGGATCGTCCTCCAGCTTTTCATCCGGTCGAAGTACTCGTTGACCGCCTTAATGACGGCAGTATTGCCGGACTTCACCTTGTCCTTGTCGAAATCATGTAGGTAATTCCAGGCTTTGGCGTGTTCGGGATTGTCCAGATTGAAGCGGAAACAGGTCATTTTCACCATGTTACCTGCCCTCCTTCCTGAGCTGCACCGCGGCGAAATCTTCATAGCCCTTTGCCGATGCACAGATATCCCCGATGATTGTCACACGGTCATGATCGTATGTCCCGAAATGCTCGATCAGCCTACCGCCGCCACCAGTGATGTAGAGCCGCATCAGCTTCGGGTTGTATTCATACTTGCGGAGCAGAGCAAAGATGTTGTCTGCATATTCGGAAATCGCCTGACGGAGAACCTCCGCGTATTCGCTGTCGATGTCTGCCTTGCCGTAACGGATCATGGTCTGGATGATCGTCTCGTCCACAGTCACGCCGAGCTTGTCCATCATGGCATTGGAAGCAGCCTTAACACACTGGTTTACGCCCATTTTTTCGGTGTAGCTTTGTGTGGTGATTGGTTTGCGGTTGTTGATCTTCATGATATTGACCGTGCCGTTGCCGATGTCCGCAAGCATATTCAGTCCGGTCATATCCTTGAGATACGGTACAACGGCGGCATAGCCCTGCGGAAAGACGGAACAGCCGATAATTCGGACAGAATAGAGCTTATCCTCATACCGGAATTCCACGCTTTCACGCTGAAGCATATACCGCCGGAAATCCTCACGCTGCCGGTTTACCCATGTAAGGGGCAGACCGACTGCAAGGTGAACGTCTGCGGAAGTGATGCCCTCACGGTTCAGCTCACGGGCAATGCCCATAAGAGTGAACAGGTAATTGTCGTTGTCCTCCCACTTGTCCGGCAGATACTCTTTGTGTCCCTCACCGATCAGATAGTAGCTGCCGTCATAGTACAGCGTATTTCTGGTGAAGGTCGGTGCTGCATCAAGTCTGGTGATGCCCGTCGGTGTGACCGTGTTCGCGGTCTTGATGTTTCCGTAGCCGTGGTCGATTCCCACGATCAGGAAGTTCTTGTATCGTTTCATTTGCATCCCTCCGTATATATTTCGTATTCGGTTCTGAGATACGGCCGCTATCCCCTGAACCTGAATCCATTATATATCTTTTCCGAGGACTTAGGGATGGCTGCGTGTTGCATGAGAGTTGCATGGAATGGGGCATAAAAATCTAAATTGAAGTGCTGGATAAGAAAAGGAGCCAGAGGAGATATCATAATCCTCTGGCTCCTTTATTCAAAGAACAAAACGATATTTAATTTTCCTATGGCTTGCTGGTTATATTTAATGCATAAGCATCATCAAGTAAATAATTTAGTCTTTTTGTAATTTCATAGCATAAGTATTCTCGTTTCTTTTTAGTTTCAAGCTCACTATCAACAATCATTTCTATTTTATCCTGTTCATCACAATTATCGGGAAGGCTGATATTCACATCATCATTGTCACTTTTTGAAGTGAATTCGTATAAAGATTGTAAGCAATCAAGGAAATCAGCTAAATGCTCAGACTCTAAAAATGCACTCAGGCTATCCTTAGAAGCTGTATTATTGTATTTCAAATCCAATGTATCGTGAGTATGCTTATGAATAATCTGGACAGCAGTAGTGCTGATTCCAATATACTCTGCAGTACTAGCTAGATCAAATGTAACAGAATCTGTTTCACCTAGAAGGTATCCAATATCAACATCGAAAAAATCAGCAATAACAATCATAGTTTCCAATTTGGGATAACCAATCATCTTTTTTCGTTCTATAAATCCTACTCTGATCCACCGACTTACCGCCTTTTGTGAAAAAGGCGGTTCCCCATTCTTTCTATATTTAATAGTCATTAGTTTTGCTAGTTGATACTGGCTGAGGCCTCTTTCCTTCATCAGTTCTTTGAGTCTTTCATTCCATATATTGGCATTGTATAGAGCTTTATTCACTTTTTCTCCTCCTTTGAATAGATTTATCTAGTATATTTTGAAAAACAAATGTAAAAAAACTACTTCTGAGTAGATAGACATACTCGAGACAATCTGATATAATAATTATACAGCAAACTTGCTGCCATGTCAATCAAGGGAGGTGAAAATACAATGTGTAGTTTTAAGCAAACCGTAGAACCAATCATGAAATACTTGTTGGAATTAAAAATACCGCAGCTCCTTATTGTAAGTGTAACCATTCGTAAAGGATTAACTTTGATAATTGACGGAGGATATGATCTTAGAATCGGTGAAATGGTTCTTGCTAAACATGAGCCGACATGAGAAAACACATTCATAGTACATTGAAGTCTATTGCACAGCCAAAGCAGAACGCCAGCCAAAAAAGGTCTGGCTGGCGTTCATTTGGATGCTAAATCCTCAATTATTTCAGCAATGTTGTGAAGCTGATCTTTATTTAACTTTTTTAAATTTGCAACAACTGAACTGAGTAATTCCGGTTGTTCAGAATCAAAATCGAAAAACTCTTGTGGCGTAATTCCAAGATATTCACAAATAAAGAAGAAACTAGCCATCGAAGGAAGCGCCTTACCATTTTCAATATTATTGATATAACCGGCATTTTGACCGATAGAAAGGCTCATATCGCGTGCAGACACGCCTTTTTCTGTTCTAAGCTTTGCAAGTCGTATTGGGAACTGCTCCTCAAACATACACATTCCTCCCCATATGTTATATTGTATCGCATAGAACATAAAATAATGCTTGATTTGATGCGATATTCTTATTGACATATTTGATTGAATATGATATAATTGATTTGAGCATAACAATTAAAACTATGCATCTTGATGTTCACTGCCATTAGAATCTATTTTTATAATTATCAAATGAGGTATGATATACTATATCTATCAAGCAATAGCCTATAGTGATTGACAAACCTTCAGTTATGCGATATAATTACCAAAAAAAGAATAATTAGTAGAAAATATTTTATGTTTTTTTGAATTGAGAGGAGGAACCATTATGAAAAAACTATCGAAAGTGATCGCATTACTTTTATCGGGGTGCATGATGCTCTCAGCATTCGTATCATCTGCAGTGACTGTATGCGCAGCAGATGACCAACTTGAAGCCCAAACGGAAGCATGGGATGGCGGTATTGATACTTCTTGGTACGATTCAGAAGAGCAGGAACTATATATCTTTTCTGCAACTGAATTTGCTGGACTGGCTTCTCTCGTAAATTCTGGCAAAACATTTGAAGGACAAACAGTATACCTTGAAAGTGATATTGATTTATCAGGAGCTCAGTGGACACCAATAGGTTTAGAAAAGAACAAGGCTTTTTGCGGAATTCTGGATGGCAAAGGGCATGTTATCAACAATTTTGTTTGCACCTCACAAAAACAATTCTACGGATTATTCGGCTATTTATCAGGAACAGTTCGTTACTTATCACTAAGCAATTTAAAATGTGCCGTTGCTGATAAAGGAAGCAATAATTACGAAAGCTATGGTGGAGCTATCGCAGCTATAGTAAATAATGGTACAATTGAGAATTGTAAAGCGTCAGGAACCGTTTCTGGTGCTAAAGCTTCAAATGCTGTTGATATGGTAGTAGGAGGAATTGCAGGAAAAGTAACTGGAAGATGTGAAATGCGAAATTGCCATATAGAAGGTAATGTGTCATTAGGCGGGTCGGGCGGTTACTATCCTAATCGGAATAGTTATGCTGGAGGAATCTGTGGCTTACAATGCGAAGGAGAAGCGATAATAGATTGTTGTTCTGTGTTAGCTGCGGTTTTTTCGCATACTGGATCTTACGAACAAATGGCTTATGCCGGAGGCATTTGTGGTGCTGCTTTTGGATCGCTTCAGATTACCAATACATATAATTGTGGGAGTATTGTAGCGGATAGTAAGCGAAAAAGTAATTCTGGAATAATATCCGATACGATGCAGTCTTGCTCTGGCGGAATTGCTGGATATATCTCATCACAATCAAAAATAGAGAATGTTTATAATACCGGAAGTTGTGAAGCGGTTATTTGCGGAGGTGCTGTAGGTATAAGTGCAGATGATGCTACTTTAAAAAACGTATTCTATATGAGTGCTTCTGCTGAAAAAGGTGTTGCTAAAGGCGATGATACAACTATTGCAAAAAGTACCGCGAATATGAAAAAAGCAGAATTCGCCAACTCTCTGGGTGATGCGTTTGTCTATGTTGAGGGTTCATATCCTAAACTAGCATGGGAATTAGATAGCACCTCTGCTAATACTGATCCGGCAATTGCTGAGATGCAAATCAAGGTCGGCGAATCCACACAAATGACCGTAACGAACTACACAGGCGGTGTTACATGGGTATCTCAGAATCCTGAAATTGCGACAATTGACTCAGATGGTATTGTAACTGGATTAAAACCCGGTAAAGCATCCATATTTGCTATCCTTGACAGTGGGAAAGCGTTGTCAGGAACGATTGAAGTAGTTTCAGGCGAAACTATTATCGGTGATTGTAATAATGATAGCAAGTTTGATATTGCTGATGTCGTATTCCTTCAAAAATGGCTGTTGACTGAGAATAATACGCTTCCTAATTGGATAGCGGCTGATTTGAATGATGACGGATATCTGAATGTCGTCGATTTAAGTATTATGAAAAATATGCTTTTGTCGAATAAATAAGGGAATACAATCGTGAAGGGAGCATGTTCATGGGATTGTTTGATATGCTAGGTAAGATGCTAGAAAGCACAAATGACACTTCATCCAACCAAGAAGCCAAAATACCGTGGCAAAAACTACATCCCTTTAATGAATCAGCGAATCGTACAACAATAGATGGAACAATTTCTTTAAGTAGATTCAAAGAAATTGTCGAAAAAGTTGCAGAATCGACTGATGCGCGTATTGAATCAGTTCAAGTAATCGGTGCAGTAATTTATATCACTGTAAAAGCTAGACGTTCCTCATGGGGCACAACATTGAATTTCGATGACAACGGACAAATAACTGGTAATTGCAGTATTTCAACTCCATATGAAGACTCAGGTGCTGTCCGCATATTTGCACAACAAGTGCGAGATAAAATCCTTGAAGAATTACAATAACGAAAAAGCAGATGCATCCAAAGAAATGCATCTGCTTTGCTTTTTAATTCGTATAGATAATAGTTAGTTGACAAAATCATCGAAAATAGCCACTTTGGCGTTACTCTCCATAAGAACACTCTACAGGGCTAGTAGCCCTTAAGCAGGAGTTTGAGGGCGGCGCCCTCAATATAAATCCGTCGGAGACACTTTATCTACAGACTGAAGCCGCTCCGGTCAGATGAACGGAGCGGCTTCTGCTTATTTATAATTGTATACGTGCATGCATCAGCGGATGAACGCCTGAATCATGCCGTAGACGGTCTGTGCGTACTCCGCCTTCTGGATATAACCGACCATAGCCGGAATCAGGATCGCTGCAGCGATTGTGCACAGAATGATTGCAATGACAAAGAGGATCAGCGAGAGCTTTGCATAGTTCTTCGCGGAAGGATCCTTGCTGACGCAGAGCATAATGATCTGACCGATGATCGGAACGAAGTTGCAGAGCAGCAGCCAGCCGACCCAGCCGCCGAAGCTGGTCTCTGTGCCGGTTGTCACGGGCGGCTGCGAATAAGTGGGCTGTGCCTGCGGAGCAGCAGCAGTTCTCACAACCTGTGTGCCGCCGCAGTTCGGGCAGCTGGTATAGTAATCCGGCAGGTCAGCGCCGCATGAAGTACATCTTGCCATAATATTGTCCTCCTGTTCTGTTTACATACCGGCCATCGAGCGGATTGCTGCAAGGAGTGTTGCACTGCTGGCTGCACCGATGACACCGAAGATGATCTGCACAACGATCATTGCTTTTGCGAAGTTCTTTGCAGAGGTCTGCTTTGCCGTGAGCATCATGATGACTGCGCCGAGGATCGGCAGGAATGCGCAAAGCAGCGACCAGCCGAACCATGCGCCCATGGAGACGGGGGGCTGAGGCTGATAGGCAGGCGGAACATAACCGCCGCCGGAATAGACCGGCTGCGGAGCGGCTGCCGGCAGAACGGTGCCGCAGCTCACGCACTGTGCATACTGATCTGCATTTTGAGTGCCGCAATTGGGACAAAGTTTCATTCGATTTTTACCTCCCTTATGTCAATACCGGAAGACGCCGGCACGGAACGGTCCGGAATCCGCAGGCTCAGGCGGATTCTTATAGATAGTAGACCGTTGCAGATATTATATCATATTCTGCGAAAAAAAGCAAGTAGCGCATATTCAACATTTTGAACCGGTTTTCAACCGTCCGCTTGTGCATTCCGTATAGTGCCCCGCGGCGGTGTTTCATGAAAATTTCGTGAGAAAACAAAAAAATCGTAAAAAGGGTATGGACATTTGCGGGAAAATCATGTATAATAGCAATGTATCGGATTTTATTCCAATTCAGTTTTATTTTTTAAGGAGGCTCTTTCTACCCATGAATCTTCTCAAAAGAGCAGGCGCGGTTCTGCTTGCAGCATGTACGGCTGTGAGTCTGGCGTCCTGCGGCGAAAATACGGCGAATGCGATGACCGTTGACGGTCAGGACGTTCGTGCCGGCATCTATCTCTACTATGCAACCAGCGCCTACGGCGATGCCGTCGAGACGCTGCGCAAGGGCGGCGAAACCTTTGAGGGCGCAGAAACTTCCGATGATTACAAAAAGATCCTCGACAAAGCGAATATCGACAATATCACCGCTGAGGAGTGGATCCAGAACAAGGCGGAAAAAGCCTGCAAGACGTTTGTCAACATCGAGAAGGAATTTGATGCACTCGGTCTCAAGCTGAGCGGCGAGGAGCTCGCTGCCGCAGATGCAAATGCCGCATCCAGCATGAAGTATTACGGCGACTACTTCACCGGCGCAGGCATCGGTGAGGAGACCGTCAAGGCAATCGTCCTCAACTCCTATAAGCAGGATGCCGTCTGGCAGGCTTATTACGGCGAGGGCGGCTCCAAGGGCATTGAGACGCAGGAGCTTTACGATTTCTACAAGGCAAACAATCTGCGTGCAAAGTATATCGAGATGCCGCTCAAAGACGGCGAGGGCAATCTGCTCAAGGCGGACGGCAAAAAAGTCATCGAGGAAATGGCAAATGACTACCTCAAGCGTCTCGATAAGAAAAAGGGCAATGAGGCGGCGCTGATGGAGGAGTTTGACTACCTCATCGAGGAGCACATCAACTACATGACCTCGATCTCTGAGGCAGCCATTACCACCACCGATGAGAACGGCAGCACCATCACCACCCCGACCACCGCAAAGATCACAACCGATAAGGACGGCAACACCGGCACCACCGAGGGCGAGGCAACCACAACCGCTCCGGTCACAACTGCACCCGAAGACGACGAGGACAAGGAGGAGGACGGCGAGGATACCGCTGAGGTGACCACCACCACAACGGCTACCACCGAGACCACCACCACAACCGTCGGAACCTACAGCCACGATAACGAGCGGATCCTGACAGTCAGCACAACCGCAAAGGAAGCGGAAGGCGAATCCGAAGGCGATGAGACCACAACCGAGCCGAGCTACACGCCCTGCGAAAAGGTCTACAACTGGATCGCCGATGAGAAAACACAGTATCTCAAGCCGGAGCTCATCAAGGATGACGAGTGCTACTACATCGTTGTCAAGCTGGATATTGAGGACCGCATGACCGAGGATGACCTCTGGAACGAGAGCAGAATCGAGAGTGTGCGGCAGCAGAAATACAATCAGGAATTCCTCGATATGATCGAGAAGGCGGCGGAAAGCCTGCCGGCAACCAGAAACGAACGCGCATTCAAGCGCTATAAGGTGCTGGATCTGGATTACCTCGGATATCAGCAGGCGCTGATGCAGAGCTACTACAGCATGTACGGCGGCGGAACGGGCTGACCGGAACGCAAATGACGGCAGGAGCATGAAAACCATGTTCCTGCTGTTTTTATATCAGTGAAAAGGAGTATACGGGAAAATGTCTGAATATTCTGTACACGAGCCGATGACGGCGCATCTGGAGATGAAGCTGGAGCGCACGGTCAAGGCACTGCAATCGAACCGCATGGATGCATGCTGGGTCAAAACAAAAGAGGAGGCGCTCGAAAAGGTCAGGGCGCTGCTGCCGAAGGGCGCGCTCACTGCAAGCGGCGGCTCCATGACACTCGATGAATGCGGCATCACGGCACTGCTGCGCTCCGGCGACTATGACTATCTGGACAGAGCCGCCGTGCAGCCCGAGGAGATCCCTGAGCTGTTTCACCGCAGCTTCTATGCCGACTGCTATCTGATGAGCAGCAATGCCGTCACCGAGCAGGGCGAGCTTTATAATGTGGACGGCAACGGCAACCGCGTCGCGGCGCTGATCTACGGGCCGAAATCCGTGATTGTGGTTGCGGGCGCAAACAAGATCGTGCCGGATATCCCTGCGGCGATCAGGCGCGTGCGATGTCTTGCGGCGCCGGTCAATGCGATGCGGCTGCATCAGGAGACGCCCTGCACAAAGACCGGCATCTGCGCGGGAATCAAGGGTGAGCTCGCTGCCGGATGCAAGGCGGAACAGCGCATCTGCTGCTCTTATGTTGTCTCGGGCTATCAGCGAACCCCGAACCGCATCCATGTGATTCTGGTCGCGGAAAACCTCGGCTACTGATAATCGGGGATTTTATTGTTTCGCATCCGGCGATGTCAATATAAAAGTTTGCGGGGTCGAGGGGCAGCAATGCTAACAACTTAAGGCGCACACGGCGAAGCCGAAATAAAAGTTTTGGTCGAGCTTTTTCAAAAGCTCGCAGGTTTCCAAAGGGCGGCGCCCTTTGGTCGCACTCCGCAGAGTGCGAAATTCCCTGCTTTAGGAGCTCCGCAGGGGTGAATCCGATGAAACGATCCGGTGGATCGTTTTTCGGAGAGGGGCGCCCTGCGATAGAGGGCGCCCCTAAGTGAATTGCAGCGCAATTCACTGGGAAACGCAACATCTTAAGTTGTTGGCATTGCGAGGGGCAGAGCGCGAAACTCCCCTTTGCGTATCAAGAGCTCGCGGGCTTGGGTGCCTGCGATAGAGGCACCCATTTTAGAATAGCATCCGCGAAGCGACAAAACAGCAAATCCATGCGTCTGCTCCGGCTTTCTGTGCGGGGCAGATGCATTGTTTTTTGTTTGTCTTATTGTACTTTGTGTAATATGCTGTAGGTTCGCTTGGAAAATTCGTGAAAATAGCGGCTTGTAATTTTGTACAAGTTGTGCTATAATATTGTATATCTGCGCAATTATTGCGCGGTATCGCAAAAAATGAATGCAATCTGCAAAAAGGAGCGTAACACAATGAAATCATTCGGTCATTTCGATGACGCGCGCAAGGAGTACGTCATTCAGTCTCCTCAGACGCCTTATCCGTGGATCAACTACCTCGGAACACAGGCCTTCTTCTCGCTGATCTCCAACACAGCCGGCGGCTACAGCTTCTATAAGGATGCCCGTCTCCGCCGCATCACGCGCTATCGCTATAACAATGTCCCGATCGACATGGGCGGCAGATATTTCTATATCTCCGAGAACGGTACCGTCTGGAATCCGGGCTGGTCGCCGGTCAAGACCGCGCTTGATTTCTATGAGTGCCGTCACGGTATGGGCTATACCGTCATCACAGGTAAGAAAAATGACCTGAAGGCAGAAGCTACCTTCTTTGTTCCGCAGAATTATGACGGCGAGGTTCAGCAGCTTGTCCTGACCAACGAGGGCAGCGCAGAAAAGACCTTCAAACTGTTCTCCTTTGCAGAATGGTGCCTCTGGGATGCGCAGGATGACTGCACCAACTTCCAGAGAAACTTCTCCACCGGCCGCGTTGAGGTCGAGGGCTCAACCATCTATCACAAGACCGAGTACCGCGACAGACGCGATCACTTCGCATTCTACACCGTCAATGATTCCATCGACGGCTATGATACCGACCGCGATTCCTTCATCGGTCTCTACAACGGCTTCGGCGATCCGCAGGCTGTCATGAACGGCAAGGCGACCAACTCCTTCGCGGACGGCTGGTCCCCGATCGCCTCCCACTACAAGGAAATCACCCTCAAGCCGGGCGAGAGCAAGACGCTCGTCTTCATCCTCGGCTATGTCGAGATGCCGGTTGACAAGAAGTTCGAGGCGGACGGCGTCACGATCAACAAGGAAAAGGCACACGCAATGATCGAGCAGTACAACACCCCTGAAAAGGTCGCTGCAGGTCTTGCAGAGCTCAAAGCTGCATGGGACAAGCTCCTCGGCATCTTCAATGTCAACACCTCGGATGACAAGGTCAACCGCATGGTCAATATCTGGAACCAGTATCAGTGCATGGTCACCTTCAATCTCTCCCGTTCCGCATCCTATTTCGAGAGCGGCATCGGCAGAGGCATGGGCTTCCGCGATTCCAATCAGGATATCCTCGGCTTCGTCCATCAGATTCCGGACAGAGCAAGAGAGCGCCTGATCGACCTCGCTTCCACCCAGCTCGAGGACGGCGGATGCTATCACCAATATCAGCCGCTCACCAAGAAGGGCAATTCCGATATCGGCGGCGACTTCTCTGACGATCCGCTGTGGATGATCCTTTCT
>JAFWUX010000085.1 GCA_017523995.1 Oscillospiraceae bacterium
GCTTTTCTGCTACATTTTGCAGCTTGCCGTCCGTGGGGACAAGCGACGCTTCAAAGGGCGCGTTTTCATATCTTTCCTGCAAAGCATTCAGTTCCTTCTGACATTCCTGCATCATTATTTCACGGTCATGCGCTTCATCTTCGTTATGCGTTTCACGGGCAGTCAACTCGTTCAGCCGTTCGCGACAATTTGCAATCTGCGGCTCTAAATCGGCTTTTGTTTCCTGCGACATAAGAATGCCGTCATAGAGCTGCGCATCCCCGAAGAACGCCTGCCGGAACGGTTCAATGTCCGCATCCGTGAAGGTATGCTGCTTCACGCGGAAAACCGAGAGCTTCTCCGCCTGCGGAATATCCACATCGGCATCCGCATGAACCGTCACATGAAGGCCCTCGTTTTCCAAATCGACGGTATAGTGGTCGTATTGCTGAAAATCCGCGACCTCTGCCTTGCTTGCATCGGTCTGCTGTGCCTCGTCGATCAGCTTTTCCATGTCCTTGTGAATGATGATATCCGAATCCGGATTCTCCGCACAGCCGGTCAGCAGAAGCAGCGCAAACGCTGCCGCAGTCAATCTCTTTTTCATGTTCGCGCTCCTTTCTCAATAACCAAGTTCTGCGTCAATCACAGAGCCGTCAATCGCGTTCAGCGCAAGCTGCACGCCTGTAAAGCTGAGATGCTGATCATAATAATCCTCGCCCGTGACCTTGCGCGAGCCATAAAATGCCCAGACCGGAACGATCAGTCCCGTATCGAAATCGTCCTTTTCGCTGATACGGGAATAACTGAGCTCGACGCGGTCAATCGTAATATCTGTATCCAGATCGGAAATCGAGTTTGTAGCTGTCATCGGAAGCATTTTCTCAAATGAAGCCGTAATCTCGGCAAATGGCTTCATAGCAGCATTTTCAACAACTGTTTCCGTGATTTCCAGCGGTGCGCTCCATTGCATTCGCACGATACCGCTGTCGTTGATCCGCAGTTCAATCACCTCAGCGGGCCACATTTTCTCTTTGAAGCCGTCTTTTTCCGTTCCCTCAGCTTTCTTTGTTCCGCTCGGCTGACCGACCGGTGCGCCGCCGACAGAACGGTAATACCGAAGCACCCAATAGGTTCGTGCATAGGTCTGTTCCTTTTGCCGGAAATCGGTATGCTTCTGAACGGTCAGCGTTTCACAGGCAGTCAGCTTTTCACCCTCACAGCAAATGAAATCGTCTGCGCCGACCTGATGAAGAAAAGACTCTGCCTTCTGTTCTGCTTCTTCACGGGACAGATTTGCGGTTTCATCCGGCAGCGGTTCCAGATTGGCACCTGTGCTGCCGAGTTCGGCTAGTGTCGGCAGCTCTGCGATATAGACACCGCAATTTTCGTATCCAATCGGTGAGGTGCTGTACCACATAACATTACTGTATGAATCGGTATTTTGCGTATGAAGCAGCGATTTTCCGTCCTGTGTGCATACCCAAAGGGTGTCGCCGTCTGCGATATCGCGGCAATAGCCGTGCCAGAATCCGTTTTCATTTTGCTCCTGTGCGATTCTGTCCGCATTCTTTTCAAGTTTGCCGTCACTTGCGTAAACGGCATAGTCGATCATATCCGGTGCAGCTTCGTATTCTGCCTGTAATTCGTCGATGCGTCGCTGACGATCTTCCAGAGAATCAGCATTGTTCTTTTTTATCAGTTCGGCATAATCGGGATCGTTGGCAATGCGCTGTTCCTCCTCGGCAAGCATCTGCCGGTGTTCCGCAATCATTTCTTCAAGCTGCGCTTTGGTACGAATCTGCATCAGCTGAGTGCAATCGGTCAGAGGTGCATTGCCCATGAGCGCTGCACGAACGCGGTCACAATCCTCCTGCGTAAATCGCCGCTGCTGCACGCGGTACATCGACAGCCTGTCTATAGCCGGAATTTCGACTTCTGCATCTGCATGGACCGAGACACGCAGACTCTCGTTTTCAAAATCTGCGGTGTAGCGGTCGTTTTGCTGCAAATCTGAGACTTCTGCCTTGCTTTCATCGGTCTGCTGTGCCTCGTCAATCAGCTTTTCCATGTCCTTATGGATGATGATATCCGAATCAGGACTCTCTGCACAGCCTGTCAGCAGAAGCAACGACAGTACCGCCGCAAGCAGTTTCTTGTGTTTCATTGTCCGCACTCCTTTTCCATAGTATATCATATTTCGGTATATTACGCAAACTGGTTGTCTTTATTCTAGCAGAAGGGATTGCATCAAGTATTCATCATGAGGTAAACAAAATGTAAATTCGGTCGAAAATGAGAAGCGATGCATTCCCGCGCTGAGAATGCACCGCTCTTTGATATATTCGCTTGTCTTGTTGTAATCTGGACAACTTTTGGTCAACTATTTGGCTGAAAAATGCGTTAGGATCAAATAAGCTGATTTGTCTATCCGGTCAGTTTTTGGCGATATAGCGTTGTTTTCTGCTAATGCTATCCTGTTGCGATATGCAGCTCTCATAATAGCATATTATCAGGCAAAAAGCAAGCTGAGCGCAGTATTTTTTATGCAGCAACCAGCCTGCCGGCGAACTTTCGGAATTGCCCGCGGGGGCTGCCCCGCAAAAACACTGCAGAGCATTTGCCCTGCGGTGTTTGTATGATATTGCCTTGCTTATCGGTTCAACACATCCTCCCATGTCATGTGCTTGCCTGCGACCTTATTTTCCGTGTAGTAGATCAGGATATACTGCACATCCTCGACAGACAGCTGACCGTCGCCGTTGATATCCGCAGCTTTGAGCTGTCCCGGCGTGAGGCCGGAGTCCTTGCCGGAGAGCTTTTCCGTGTAGGCTTTCAGCGCGGTCTGCGCATCGTCAATGCTGATGTCGCCGTCGCCGGTGAGATCGCCGGAATCCAGTATCTCCGCGATTTCCATGCTGTAAAGCTCCTTGTTGCAGAACGCATAGACCAGCCCGTTCACGGGATTGGACATATCCTCGAAAACGAACGGCAGGATTGTGTTCCCGTCAGCGTCGATCGCGCCGAATTTTGTTTCGCCGTCGATTTCCTTGCCGACCACAAAACTGAGACCGTCGCTGCCGTATGCTCCGGTATATTCAAACGGGACGACTGTCTCGCCGGCGGTGTTGATGTAGCCCCATTTGCCGTCCTTTTTGACGCACGCAAAGCCGTTCTGGAAATCACGTGCATCCTCGAACTGCAGCTCGATCGCAACCTTGCCGGTTTTGTCGATGTAGCCGTATTGAAGCACATTGTTGTCGTCCTTCAGCGCGACTTTTGCAAAGCCTCCGGAGAAGCTGCCTGTGCCGACGTTCTTTACGTTTATTTCGCCGTTCCAATAATTGTCATAATATTCATACTGCGGTTCGGCGATGTAATTTCCTGATTTGTCGATGAAGCCGTATTTCGTTACTGGATTCCACGGATCATCACCTTCTTCCATAATTCCGACAAGCGCAATTCCCTCTTGAAAAGGCCAGGCAGCATCAAACTTCTGCGGAATCACAATATTTCCCTGCAAATCGGCATACCCGCATTTATGTTCTGCAAAACTGTATTCGTTGCTGTATGTTGCCCAACCGATTTCAGTTTCCGCTTCTTTTCCTTCATCCGTATTAACAATCAAATCGTTCAAAGTGGAACCGAGCTGACGGTCACAGGATAACCAAATCAAACCTTCGGAATATCCGCCGAGTTTCATGCTGTAATTGTAGCCGGTGACACCAAAACCATCGCCGCCGGCGCCGCCGCCCGTGGTCACTAAAACAGGTTCAGATGCGGTGAAGACCTTTTCTCCCTTACCATTAATCAACGATAACTGATGTTTGACAGGGCTGATGTCTGAACCATATTCGGATTCTAAATCAATCGTAAATTCTCTGCCCGTTTCAAGGCATTCCAGAACAGCGGCGTATCCGTTATACATCGGTTCGCCCAGCTGATATTGAAAATGATTTCCGCTTTTTACATCATAGTAATATGCCTGATTCAGGTTTCCAATCCATGTTAATCCTTCTGCCAGAGAAAAAACACCTTGACTGTAAGAATAATCAAAGCTCTCGCAATAGTTGTCAAATGCTCCGGTGAATTTCAATTCGCCGTTTTTATCCAGCACATTAAATTGAAACACAGCATTATCAGCTGTGAGAGAATCCGGTTTGCCGTCAACGATTAAGGCATAGCCCTCCGGAGAATTGGTGACACTGTAATGAGCAGGTTCTACTTCTCCGACATTTTCATATCGGGTTTGACCGCCGTAATAAAAACCGGACTCAACATAAGTTTTCCAGTTGTCCGCCCACCATTCATCATCATTGGCATATCCCTTTTCGAGAGTATATTCATCTGTTGGCATTGTATACCACTCCGGCCGCTCCGGACATTCACCGTTCAATGCCGTGTATCCGAGTTTTTTTGCGTCAACCGTAAACTTGTCATTCTTCACCGCTGCAAGCTGCATCAGCACCGGGTCATCCTCCGCCGCAGCAGCAGGGAGGGGGAGCGCCGTCAGCATCAGGCATCCCGCGCAAAGCAC
>JAFWUX010000086.1 GCA_017523995.1 Oscillospiraceae bacterium
GATACTGAAATAGACCCGCTGGACCTTGCCTCTCACGTATTCCGGCTCCAGCCCGATCTTGTCACAATACAGCATGATGCCGCCCTGATAATGCCGCGGATTGACCGTGGGACAGTTCCATTCCGGCGGCTGCACCCAGCGTCTGCCGTCATAGGGCACCGCGGCGTCGTTCTGCTTATTGAAGGGGTTATCTGTCCCGGCGGTCTGCTGCCGTGCAGATGCCGGATAAGGCCGGAGCATATGCTCTGCAGCGTGAATCGCGCAGCATGTCAGCACACAGGACAGAATGGCTGCAGACAGCTTTTTCAGATCCATAGGGAATCCTCCTGTTTTGTCTTTCAAGGATATCGCAGCGGCGGCTGCACAGATTCAGTATAACACATGTGCGCAGAATTTGCAACGGTATGCAGCTTCCGTGCAGATAAAAACAAATGCGCAGAACAGGTCTCCCCATTCTGCGCAGTATGTTTGTAAGAGGCGCGAACCAGATTTGAACTGGTGATCACGGTGTTGCAGACCAGCTTGCACTGTGACACGCCTTCTTCTCGCGGCACCCCATGGGAACTTCTGTCTTTGGACGGCAGCTCCCATGAGGTGCTTTTCCTCTTTTCCGACGGTTATTCGATCCGAAAGGATCTGAATAATGCATAAGACTGTGGATCGATACGCAGAGGGAACGGTAATTGCCTTCGCCGTTCCCTTTTCTTATGCCAAAACTGAATGAAGGCAAATAAGCCCGGATACCGGGAGAAAGAAGGCAACCTATGAAAATCGCTGTTTTCAACAACAAGGGCGGTGTCGGCAAGACCACGACGGTGATCAACCTCGCGTATGCTTTGTCGAAGCGTCCTGACCTAACAGGCGGCATCCTGGTCGCGGACTGTGACCGGCAGGAGAATGCCGCCCGGTTTCTCTGTGACAATCTGAACGACGGCCTGACCGATACCCGGTACAGTGGTATTTCGATTATGACCATTGCAGATAACCTCGCCTTGCTTCAGACCGCAGCAGAGAAGTATGCGTATACGCTGCTTGACCTGCCGCCCGCTCTGGACGATCGGACAGCTAAGATTCTTGCAGCTGTTGATTGTGTGATCGTGCCGGTGGAGCTGGGCAGCTTTGCTGTACAGGGCATTGCCAATGTCACTGCTGCAATCAGCAGGAGCAACACGGCCTTCCTCGGAGCACTTGTAACACGCTTTGACCGGAAGAACAGTGCGGATGTGGAAATGCTGGAACTGATCCGGCAGCAGCTCGGCAGCAAGGTTTTCGATACCGTCATCCCGCAGAGTAAAATCATCCGCAACAGCATCAGCTATCGGACAACGGCAGCGGAATATATGGGCTGGCTGGATCCGGCAAAATCCTTTGACCAGTTGGCTGAAGAAGTGATCCGCAGAAGCACAGCAATTCGCTGAGAAAGGTCGATCATGGAAAAAACTATCTTATACAATATCAAAATGGGCAGGAAATATTTACAGAAGATCGAACCAACCGAGAACTATGTTTCAAGCGGGAAGGCTCCTATTATGGGGCGGAGGTATTCGATTGCCGATTTCCGCAGTGTGTGGGGATCGGATCCGGTTGGATTTGAGATGTTGACCGCAAACAGCTATATTTCCTGCATTATGCAAGAGTTCCGCTGGGAAGATCGTAAACCGGTCAGTATTCAGCTGATTCCGGTGGTTCAATAGGAGATGATATAAATGGAAAACAACACATTTCGACGAATTACCCCGGAAGATGAATTTCTCGGAATCGCAAAAAGGAAGCTGCTGCCACTCATGACAGAAATCATGGATCCGGCGGCTCCAAAGGAGCTGGCCGTCAAGGACGAGCAGCTTTATATCAACAGTGTGCCGGTAGGAGAATGGCGGCTGATCTGCCAATACCGCCGTGCAGATATATCTGACCGGACGATCTCGTTCAGGTACGGAAACAGTTTGACACGGTATATCCATTTCGGATCTTCGGCATTCAGCTCTGATCCGGATCGGGTTGTGGAGATCACCGAATCGTCCGGAGATCAGGATTACCGGACGATTTACAGTGAATTGTGAAAGGAGAATGCGAAATGCCTAAGAGAAAACTGGATGCCGCAATCGTCAGTGATTTGAAAGCTGTCACTGGTGACAGTTTCAAAGATAACCTTTTTATGCTGCCGATCAGCAGCCTGTCTCCTTCGGAAGATAACTTCTATTCCATGTCAGACATTGAACTGCTGGCGGATGATATTGAACGGCAGGGCTTGAAACATAACCTCGTTGTCAATGCTGATGCCGAGAAGCGGGCTCACTACTATATTATTTCCGGTCACCGTCGATTCGAGGCAATCCGCTTTCTGTCAGAAAACGGACGTTATCCCTCACAGGTCATTCCGTGCTTTGTGGCCGGAACGAAAACCAGAGCGGAATCCATGCTTGATCTCATCATGCTGAATGCGACAAGCAGAAAGATGACCGATGCAGAGTATATCCAGCAATACGACAAACTGGAAGCGACGCTGCGGGAGCTGGATGCAGCCGGGAAGTCTGTTCCGGGCCGAATGCGGGAACGGATTGCTTCTGTCCTGAAAGTTTCTCCGGCACAGATCGGAAAGATCGAAAACATCCTTCATAACGGAATTGAGGAAGTGCAGCAGGCCGTCCGTTCAGGTGAAATGTCTATCTCAACCGCTTCGGCGGTTTCGTCCCTTCCGGCGGAATCGCAGTCAGAGCTGATCGGGGAAAAGTCCGCTTCCGGGATTCGGAACAAGGATGTTCAGGATTACAAAGAGCAGCATCAGCCGGAACCGGAATACCGCATCATCAGTTGGGACGGAGAAATTCAAAAGGAAGCGGTAATGGAAGCGTTGCTGCGTTTTGCAACGGAGTATGAAAAGCCGCACGCGCTGAACATGAACGCAATGGAGTACACGGATCACTTCCGCAGATCGCACCGTTCGCAGTACAACAGCTTTTCTTCTTTTTCCGTTGAAGGTTCTTTTGATAAGGTCACAGTCAAATTCGAGAATCCGGCGGAGCATGACAACATCAAGGAAATCTATATGACATGGAGTGTTGCGGCAAAGCAAATTCAAAAATACTTTACGGAGCCAAAACCTGAGAAGAAGCCTGAAACCGAGATTGTAGGTCAGATGACATTCACCGGGGTTTGCGGTGAACCGGAAGGGAGCGAGATCCCTTCCGATGAAGAAGCGCAGAACAATGTGCATTCTCAACGCGAACTGCTGTGCTGGGCACAGTCGCTCACACAGGAGCAGATCGACTTTCTTTTCAACGGCGGCTGGTATAACAACACACTCAAAGGCTATGTGATCGCAGCAGCGAAAGACGCAGATTTCACTGATAAGCAGATCGAGGATCTGCTTACCGGAGTACGCTTCGCGCTGAGTGAAAAGGACAAGGCTGATGCAGAAAAGCTGTATCAGGACTGGAACTGATTATGAAGGAGGAATACGAAAAATGGCAAAGCTGACATTGGAAGAACGGATCGCCAAGACGCAGGAAGCAATCCGGAAGGAGGAAGCAATCATTGCGCAGAGCCGCGAAAAGCTGAGAGGCTTGCAGTCAACTCTGAAAACACTTGAAAAGGAAAAGGATCAGATCTTCGCACAGGAGATTATCAGTACCGTGTCCGAGGGCGCAGCCCTCACAAACGATCAGCGCAGCGAATTACTCTCTCTGCTGAAGTCCTTTAAGCTGAACGGGACACCGGAAACGGAAGCCGCTGCGGATTCCGCCAATCCTGCCGATCCGCAGGAACCGGCAGTCTGAAGCCGAAACACAGAAACGCGAAAGCGGTGCTGTCTGAGGCTGAGTGCTTTTCGTGAGAAAAGCAAAATCTGAGCGAAAGCGAATCTGATGCCGGTGCTCCGAAACCGGCATTTCGGGGTATTAGGGGCAAAACCCCTAACAAGCGATTCTATGCACACGATGTGCATGGAATCTATGCTTGCCACTCCGTGAGAATTGACAATCAGAAGCACATTCAAAAAGGAGGCGAATCGACTTAATGAACCCGAATGATCGAGCACGGATTCACATTACCGTCCCTTCGGCGGAAAAAGAAAAAATAGAGCAAAGTGCCGCCGCACTCCACATGACGATGACAGACTATATCCGCGCCTGTTGTTTACGGAAACGGGTTATGGATACGTCATGGGTGCCGGAAATCACAAAACAGATCGTCAAGATCGGTGTGAACGTCAATCAGATTGCAGCAGTTGCAAACACGAATCACAGTGTATCAGACCGGCAGATTGATCTGGTCAATGAAAATCTGATCGGTGTTCAGAATCAGCTGCGAGCAGTCATTGAGCACATGGAGAATCCGCTTGACCGGAATCTGAATGAATGCAGACAGCTTTTGCTGAAAATCTCCGAAAAGCTGAATGCAATGGAGTGGGACTAATGGCTTATATCGGACAAACGTCAATCAAGAGTGTTTCGCACATGGAACATGCGATTGAGTATGTGGCCAATCCGAAAAAATCACTGGAACTGCAAAAAGAGGAATTGCAGGAAGCAATCCGGCATATCACATCAACGGAAATACAGATCGGAGAGCGTGCAACCTTTTTGAACTGTTCTCCGAACCGAACCGCGCAGGAGTTTGAGATGATGCGCAGAGCGCATCATCAGGACAAAGGCGTGATTGCACATCATTATTATCAATCGTTCTCACCGGACGATCCGATCACGCCGGAAGCTGCACACAAGATCGGGGTCGAACTGGCAAACAAGGTGTTCGCCGGTTATCAGGTGATTGTCACGACGCACACTGACCGGAATCATCTGCACAATCACATTCTGGTCAACAGCTGCCACATCGAAACCGGTGCAAAGTGGCTGAGTAACAAAACGACGCTGCGGGCGATCCGCTCCGAAAGCGACAAACTGTGTAAGCGGTACGGCATGAGCGTGATCCGGTCTGACAGCGAAAGCAAGTCGATCGACAAAACGACCTACCAAATGGCATTGCAGGGAAAGTCGTGGAAGGTGCAGCTATGCAACGATCTCGACGATGCTGTAAAGCAGTGCCGCAGCAAAACGGAGTTTGAAGCATTCTTCCGGGAACGCGGATATGAATGCCGTTATACCGGACTTCATATCACACTGAAAAAGAACGGTGAGAAAAAAGGCGTTCGCGTCGATACGCTGGCCAAACAGTTTGGCGACCAGTACCGAAAGTCGAACCTTGAAAAAGCAATGGGGTATACCTTTGACGAAGTGGAACTGCGGGAACCGGCAGCACCGCGAACGGAAGTGAAGCGAACGGAACCGAAGTCAAATCACGAGCGGCTGACAGAACGAACCTTTGCGCAGCGGATCAATACGCCTCTTCCGAATCGGAAGCCGAAGGGCTGGTATCAAAGATATGTGCCGCCTGCAAAACATCAGCTTCACCGATTCCCTTTGAATACGCTTTGCAAAAAGCGTTCCTTGCTGTCTGCGATCCTATCTTTGCTGGCATTCTGCGACCGCATGAACCGTCACCGCAAACGCCCCGCTGCTTCTGTTTATCAGTTTAAGGCTGTACGGCCTGCCGCTTCGTCATCCGAAACACGCATCCGATACGGAACGATCGACTATCAAAAACTGGTTTCCATGTCCGGGGACAATTATTCCGTAACTGTGAATGCGGAGCACATCCTGAAGCTGGCGAATCGTCCGCTGCTGTATGCAGCATTGATTGACCGGATAAAAGAAACTGCGACGATCACAGTCAAGGCTTGCGACAAGGAGTATCTGGCGGAACTGCTCGGCATGGCAGAAATTCAGGAAAAGCTCAATGTCCAGGCCGAACGGAATCAGAACCGCGCAGCCTATGCACGGCTTCGGAAAAAATCACAGGAAACCGGTCAGGATCTCAAATACCTGAAAGTGACACCGGAACAGCTTGCGTTGCTGAAGGAAAACTGTCAGGAAATCTCATATATTGAAAAGCAAGGCCGGTTCACGGTGACCTATCTTGCAGAAGATGAAGCGTTGATCCGGAAATTGATTTCCGACAAAAAAGAAAAAAAGCAGGAGACAGATCATCAGCGCAACAACCGGATTTATGCAGAACTGAAAAAGGAAGCGGCCTTGCAGGGTATGAAGCTGCGGTATCAGGCCGGTATCTCTAAGGAACAGATTGCTGCATTGCTTGCTGCCGGGATCAAGGCGGCATATTTCCCGGATCCGAAGAAGCCGGGATTGTTCAAAATCGCTTACAGTAATTCTGCTGTGAAGGATGTTCGGGGAATCATTTTTCCGGATGTTGACAACGACGGCCGAGACGATCGGCTTCAGCGGAACGAACGCAGCTCTGAACCCCTCGCAGCAGATAATAAGAAAGGAAGGTCATAATGGAAATTCAGCGAAAAGAATACGAACGTCGCGCCGATCAGCAGGACACTGACCATGACGGTCTCCCGGATCGTGCCGATGCAACACCAAAGGGGCAGGACTTCTATTATAAAAAGGTTGATTCGGAACAGCTTGCCTATCTGAACGACTTTGCGGATTTTCCGTTCACTGCCAAAAACGGCATCGTTCAGATTCAGAGCGAAGATAAGGAATCGCTGCTTCAGGCTTTGGAACGGCAGGCTCACCTTCTGAATCTGCATGATAAGCCTTGACAGCTAATTTGTTCCATGCTATAATAAAGTGTCCAAGCAAGATCCTTATAACTGAAGTGAACAGGAGGTTTGTTATGAAACACATTATGAAAGCAGCAATGTTATCCGCCGTAATCGCATTCAGCAGCATTCCGTTAAGCGGCTGCGGAGCGTCCTTAACACCGATTGATCCGTTTGAAAAGCTGGAAGTGACATTCAGCGGAATCAGCGGCTATACCGGAACCTATGAATTGAATGATCCCGTTTATGACGGCTCTCAATACATTTTTTATTATTGTCCTCAAAGGGATGACGTCCTTTCAAATGGAGATAAGATTACGATAGGTTATAATTGTCCTGACGTCGAGGCGATTAAAAAAGCTGGGTATAAAATCGAGCAGGGAGTGACGAAGGAATATGTTGTCGAAGGATTACAGGAAATTCCAGAAGAACTAAATGAGTCGGAAATCACTCAGCTTTCAGAACCTTTGTCTCCGCCGGAAGATGCCCCCGATTATCAAATTGGAGATAAAATTGAAGGCGCGCACTTTAACACCGGCTTTTTCAGCGAAGATATGAGCAGCGATTATTATAACACAATTAAAGACATGAGTTATGGTATATGGAGTGTTGAACAGATCACACCTTGGGAATTATACAGTAATCGCTATGAGGTGTGGAAAATCGCAAATGATAGTGCTTTCAGCATATTCGGTTCTGCATTCAAAAAAGACATCACCTTGAAATGTATCGGATTAGATGATAACGGTCAGATGTATGCAAATTATGCTGAACAACACCCAGACGAATCACCGGCTGTGAAACTCCCGGAAGAAAACAGCGTGATAAAAATAACATTATATTATTGTAAAACCTATAATCATGACGGAATATACAAAGAAAATGGAGAACTGAAGGCTCCAAATTTATCCGGGAACGATTACCTTTTGACTGATACGATTGATGATTTCAACGAATACTTGCACAAAGGTATTTCCTCAAAAGCTGAGTGTGCTATCTCCAAAGAATACTGATCCTCATATAATTGAATATCCGCCTAAAGCCGTTTGCTGAACCAAGCAAGCGGCTTTTGCTATGTTCTGAAACAGGAGGTGTGAACCAATTTGAGCAATAACAAGATGCGCAGGGAGCGCAGCAAACTGCCTGTAATCATTTTCCTGGCAATTCTTTTTCTTTTTTTGTTGGCAGCGTGCCTGTATCTGACGTATGTTGCACTTGACTATATGCACGCAAACCACATTACGCAGCTCACGATGAACGATGCTGTAAAAATCGCGGAGATCATCAAGGATCCGCCCGGCTCTCTGCCGGTTACCGGCTCGCTGATAGTGGAACTGTTCCGGCTGCAAGTCACAAAGCTGTGGTGGGTTTACTTGCTCGCCGTTTTCATCGTGTTTCTTGCAGCTACATCGAATACCAAGGATGAATTTCACGGTATGGAACAAGGCTCCGCACGGTGGGCAGATAAATACGATCTGAAAAACTTTCAGGATCAGACCGGCATTCCAATCGGATATAATATGTACGTTACAATAAGTAATCCTAAGAATAAGTTTTATTCACCATACAATTTGAACGAATGTGTGATCGGCGGCTCCGGTTCCGGTAAATCGTACCGAAAAATCAGCCCGGATATTATGCAGATGACAGGCTCCTACGTCGTTACAGACCCGAAAGGTGAGTTGTACAGGAACCATGCGAAGAACCTTCTTGCAAACGGATATAAAATCCGCGTTTTGAATCTGGATGACATAAACTGCTCGAATGCCTATAATCCGTTCGCATACATGAAATCTGAGCAAGACTGTATTTCCGTTGCAAACCTGTTCATGGCAAATTCCGCCGGTGACGGTGAAAAGGCTGATTTCTGGGCAGGCGCGGCAGAGGATTTGCTTGTGGCAATTATGGTGTATCTGTTTAAGACACCGGATGAAACCAAGTCATTTGGCCGCGTGATCCGTCTTGTCAACTCGATTCGGTATAAGGGCGGTAAAATTGACCAGCGTTGTGAACTGGCTCGCTGCTTCAACCGGCATCAGATCACTTATCCGGACGACGTTGTCACAGTCAACTGGAACTCGATTCAGGGAACGCCTGAAGAAACACTCGGTTCTATTGCTAAAACGCTTTCAACCCGGCTTCGTCTGTGGGCTACGAACGATGTGGACGAGATTACAGACGTTGACGAAATGGACTTTGACCATATCGGTACTGAAAAAACGGCTGTGTTTCTCATTATCCCGGCAGCAAGACAGACGTATAAAACCGTTGCAAATATCTTTTACAGTCAGCTTTTTGAACGGCTGATGTATATTGCAAACAGAGATCATAACGGGCGGCTGCCGTTGCTTGTATCCTGCGAACTCGACGAATTTGCCAATATCGGCGTGATTCCGAATTTCTGCGAAACTCTTTCCGTTGTTCGCTCATACAATATCCGCATCTGTATTGTGCTGCAAGGTATCTCACAGCTGAAGGCATTGTACGAAAAGACATGGGAAGCTATTATCGGAAACTGCTCAACCTTCACTTTTCTCGGAACAAATGACACAGATTCTAAAGAATATGTGTCAAAAAGGCTTGGAAAAACTACTGTTCGGGTTGATTCGCGTTCATACAATCGCGGAAATCAGGGCGGCGGCAATGATTCAGAAAGCTACATTGCACGAGATCTTCTTTCTCCGGACGAAATACCAAGAGCAATTAAACCCAAGGGAAGAAGCAGAAGATACGGCGGCTCATGTATCGTATTCGTGGATGAGTATAATCCGTTCTTCGTTTACAAGTTTGATACAAAAAAACACCCGCTGTTTCAGACAATGGGCAGCAACTATCCTTCCGGTATTCCAAATATTACAGATATACGAGAAACTTACGGATATATCAAGGAACAGCGTTCAAAACTGTTTCAGCAGAAAATGGCAGAAGCTCATGCCCGTGATGAGATGTGGGAAGCTGCGGATCAGAAGCGCAGCGAGGATCAGGAACGTGCAGAGCAGGAAGAACTGAGCGCACAATTCAATGCGCTGCCTGATGCTGCCGCAGAACAACCGGCACCGGAATCAATCCCGCAGGAAACGGAACAGCAGTCCGCGCCGCAATCGGCACGGACTGAGCAATTTTCTTCTTTTCCGACGGAACCGGATGAAGCTGCGCTACAAGCTGAAATGGCTGCGGAAATGGAACAGTTTGATATGGCCGGAGAGGAAATCACGGAAGCTGATTTTGAAGCGGCTCTTGGTGAGGATGAGGTTGACGAGGATTTTTTTTAAGGAAAGGACGGATGTGAAATGTATGATCCCGATGAGTATTCCCGTGATTTGAAGGGCGCAGCATCTTCAACTGCGACTGCTGTTAAAACAGGGTATCAGCTGATTGATTTCCTGCGGAACCTGAATCCGGAACAGATCGCAGAAATGGCTGTGAATGATCCGAATTTTCAGTTTACGGGGCAAGTCACGGATCTTCGCTTTTTCAATGACCATGCGGTCATGTCAATGGATATGGTTACGAATCTTCAGGACGGAGAGCTGCGAGCAGCAGTGCAGGATGAATTTAACCGGGCTGCACGAAACGGATTGATTCAGATTGATCCCCAGAACAAGACGATTGCATTGACGAAAGAGGGGCAAAAATACATCAATCAACCGAATTTCAAGCAGGCCGCGCTGCGGCACGTCGCAAGCATGGAGAATCAGATGCAGCAAGCCTTGACTGAGAATATGGGATTCCCGCTGAACGGAAGCATAAACGATATTCAATTCTTCCGATATGCGGACACTCTGGATCTCGGTGCTGTGATGAGCAGTCCAAATTCCGAAGTGGCCGCAAAGGTTCTGGAAGGATTCAAGCAATTCCAAGCACAGGGAAAAGTTGCAATCGACGGCTTAAAGGTGACTTTGACAGAATCCGGGAGGCAGCTTCTTTCTTCTCCGATGATGAAATCGGCAGCATCCGCTGTGAAAACGGTTCCGACAGGCGAACCCGTTTCAACCGCTGTTGTCGTTGCAATTTCGACAGCGAAACAAGTTGTTACAAAGGTGGCAAAAGCTGTTTCTCCGTAATGTGCTATATGTAGCACAAATCCTGCTGCGGGAGCAGCGAGGATTTTATTATCCTTTGTTATCACCGGCGGCTGTCTCCGGTGTGTCAATAAAACCCGCGAAAGGAGGGATGCCCTGCATGAATAGCTCTTGCAGAGCAACAGAGTATCCATATTTCAAAAACAGTGCCAATGGCACACAACGAAAATGTAAAGGAGTATTACCATGAAAAAGTACGCATCTTCTATCGAGTCCGCGCTCAGAGCAAAGCGCCGCATGAAAACCAGAGCTGCGGTTCTGACCACAATTATGATGATTGCTGCAATGCTCTGCAACAGCATCGTTGCTTTTGCAGAGGGTGAAGCTGGCGGCGAAAATGCTGCGCCTGCCGGTGTCGGCGGAACCGGCACCAAGTCTACTATGGTAGGCATCATCTTCTGGATTGTTCGTGGTATCATTGCCGTCATTGGAGTAAGCGGTCTCCTGAAGGCTGTTCAGGCACAGAATGACGAAGATCCGCGCGGTCGAAACGCAGGACTGACTACCCTTGCTGTGGCAGGCTTCGGCTTTGCAGCAACCTTCGCAATCGAGAAACTTGTCTGATCTGATAGCATTGTCAAGGGCGGCGTCAAAGCCGCCCTTATGCTTATAATCGGAAAGGAGGATTCATGCTGAGTGCTATTGCTATTATTGCAGAAAACTCCGGTGAGAATGACATGAAGTGGCTTGTACAATTTTGTATGTGGATTGCTCGCAGCCTGATTCTTGTTATCTTTTGCGGATTTGGTATTCTGAAGTGTGTCAAGGGTCATAGTGAAGAAAATCCGCAAATGAAGTCGGAAGGCTTTCAAATGATTGCAATGGGGGCTTTTATTTTTGCCGGGACGTTTGCAATCGAAGCTACTTTTTAGGAAGGAGGGGGAAAAGTGAAACAAAAAGTGAGTTTTTTCATAACAGTAATATTTTTGATGTGCTGTTTCGTATGCTTTTCACCAATTCGCGCATTTGCTTATGATGATAATTATACCTATAATCTTCAAATGACTGACGAATATAACAACTGGATAGTCTGGTGGAATTGGTCACACAATGATTTGCGTGCTCCGATTATGGACGAACTTGCATCAATCAAAAACAACGGTGTTACGGCCAATGTGAACACACAGGAAATCAAGGACAGCATTGATGTTGCCGGTGAACTGGAAACATTTTACGAGGAGAAGGAAAAGGAAGGAAGTACGGAGCTGGAAAACACACCAATCAATTACACAAATACTAAAATGACACTGGCAGAGAAAATGTGGCAAACAGTCGGAAAGGTTCTGCAAGCAGGAGGAGATCTTAGTGACGATGAAGTAAATAAGGACGGTATTTATAGTTATATGAATCTCGGCGTTGATCTGAGTAACTTAGAAAATAAATACAGTGCAATTATCCAAGCAATGAAAACAATAGCTTACAGCATCGTTATTCTTTTCTTTTCTGTCAGCCTTACTGAAACCACCATTAAGTATGAAATTGTTTCTATGCGTGGCTTCGCATCTGTTTTCGGTCGAATGATCTTTTCAAAAATCATTATTGATAATGCTGCGAAAATATGCGTGAAAATTCTTGGCGTTATATCGTGGATTGCATCTTCAGTGAATGATGCTATTTCTTTATCTTCGTTGCAACAGAAAAAGATTTTTGCAGACGCTTCATTATCTTCTTCGGAAAGCAAACTGTGGGTTATTGGTAAGATTGTTGATTTCTTTAATTCAACAGCGATTTCTTTACCGTACCTTATAATGGCACTTGTTGTCCTGATCGTAAGTATGCTCATTCTCGGAAAGCTGATGATCCGCAGCATTCAACTTGCTATGATGACCGCAGTATCACCAGTGTTTTTTGCTTGTGCGAGTTCTGATGTCACAAAGCAATATTTTAAGAATTTCATTACTGGCTTTTTGCAGTGTGGGTTGCAGATTGTCTTTATGATTGTAATTTATGGCATCGGGTATGGTGTGCTTAAAAGTGACGCAATCGGCGGCGGGCTTTTTATGCAGTTTCAAAGTAAAACTATGGATGCGTACAGAACAATTATTGTATTCGTTGTTATGGGCATCATGATCGTAAAGCCGCCGAAATTCCTGACAAATGCAATCAATTAAATGAGGTGAATAACGTGCAGCAGAATGAAACGGTAAAACTTGTAATTGCCTGTGTAATCGCAGCGATCGTTCTTGGATGCGGCCTTTTCGTTTCATCCAGAGAGCCGAATGAGCCTAACAACGCGATTCCGGAAGATGCAATATCGGTTACAGATGAATCATCAGCAGATACTCAAACAATCGAGCCGGTTCAGACTGCTGTAGCTCAGACCGTCCATATTGATCTGTTTTCCGGAATCCGGGTCGCTTCCGTCGGAATCTATCCGAATATTGAAGATATGGCAATCGGCTGCAATCCGGAAGATGCTGTTTCGCGGCGTGTGACTTATTCTTTTTCTTCTGTCGGAGATTTCACGCCGACCGGAGCAGATGTGCAGATTCGGGCTGATGTATCCTCGATAGAGGATTTCCTTGCTGAAAATCATTATGAGCCGGTTTCTCTGACCGGCTCATATCGTCTGGATCCAATGACAACACGGTCATATCTGATGCGGCAGAAGCAGTTTACGAAGGCGGTTCAGGACAGCTGCTTTGCAGCAGCGGCAGAGACAATCGGTTCTCCGGACGCGCTGCCGGAATCTGCACGGCTGATTCTTCCGGCCTTCAATATGACTTTTGATCCGGACAATCAGGATTACGCCGGGAAATACGGTGTTTGTTGTTTCTTTTCTTCCGGCGGAAAAATAAAGGCAGTATTTGTTTCGCCGGTTATCAAAGACGGGAAAGCTGAATCGGTCAGTACGGCTGATCTCGGCAGCTTCAAAGATGTTTCAGCCGCTGCTGCTGCACTGATGCAGCAGCGAAGCGATGACGAAATTTCTGTCGTGCTGCTGCAAACGAGTGAAAATGAAAAGGAGGAAGCCAATGATTAAAGTCAAGATCACAAAAAACATCATCAGAAAAGGAGAAGTCGGATTCGGACTTACGCTTCCACAAATAATAATCGGTATCTGTGGTCTTGCTGTTGGGCTTGGGATGTTTCTGATGCTCAAAGATAAAATGTCTCTGAATTTGCTTATGACATTGATCTTTATCGTTATGGCTTTGTTTATAATGTTTGGGATCGTTCGGGTTGACGGTATGTCGCTCGGTGCGATTCTGATTTCTATGTTCAAGGGCGTGGATAAACGTCCGTACTGTATTGAGGGGGTGTGCCGAAATGAGCTTGTTCAAAAGGAAAAGTAAAACATCTCCGGGCTGCTACGAAAAGAAGGTAACAGTCCCGCAGACAGCGCAGGATACGATTCCGTTTATTGAAGCCTATGACAACGGAATCTTTCTTGTTGACGAGAACGTGTATACACTGGTTTTTGCGTTTGAGAATCTGGACTACACGCTGCTGCGCGAAGAAGAACAGCTTGCGCTGTATCGTGATTACCAGAAACTGATGAACGCGCTGCCTGTCGATATTGATTATCAGGAATTTATCATGAATGACAGCATCAATGTCGAAAAGCTGCGGCAGACGCTCATGCCGCCGAATAAAGATTTCGGGGACATCAGCGAGAACTATTGTGAAATCATGGAGGGCGTGATCCGGAAATCAGAAATCGCCTGTGCAGATAAAATCATGATTATTGCTATCAGCTACCGTCCGCAAACAACTGTCGATAACGTCAACGTGTTGTTCAAGTATTACCGCGAGCTGCAAACCTATTTCAACCGGCTGAAGGTTGATACCAGGCAGCTCATGCCGGAAGATGTGTTTCGCATCATGCACCGTTATTATCATCCTTTCGATGAGGATGCATTTCTTCTTCCGGCGAATTACTATTCACGCGGCAGACGGATAAAGGATTACATCGCACCGTCAATGTTCGCCTTCAAAGCAAAAGAAGTTGAAGTCGGAGAATCATTTACCAGGATCATGTATGTGAAGCGGTATGACCGGGATCTCGATGATGAATTTCTGAACGAGCTGACCGATAACAATTTCCGTATTGCAGTTTCCAAGCATCTGACACACATTGACAAGGGCAGCGCGCTTGAAAAAGTACGCCATGAAATCTTTGCTGTGCAGACACAGATTCAGAAGCGCATGGAAAAGAATCATGAGCGCGGCGGCAATTTCATTCCGTTCCGTCTGACAGATAAGCTGAAGGAATTGGAGGAACTTCAAAACAAGCTGGCCGGAAGCACAGCTGAACTGTTTGAAGTAACCGTGCTGGTTTCAGTTTCAGCCCGGACAAAGGAAGAACTGGAAGAACTGACAAAATCCCTGAAAACCCGTGCGGCCAAGCATCAGGTAACGCTTTCTGTTCTTTCCCGGCAGCAGGAAAAAGGCATGACAAGCATCCTTCCGCTTGCACGCAATCTTTTCGGTGCGAAATCCAAGAATGCAATCTGTACATACCTTCTGACGGAAGAAGCGTCCATTATGATTCCGTTCTCTTACCGTTCATATTTCACAGATACCGGCATCTATTACGGAATCAATCGAATCACCAGCAGTGCTGTCGTTCTCGACCGTACTGAAGAAATGAACAGCAACGGTTTTGTGTACGGAACTTCCGGCTCCGGAAAGTCAATATTCACGAAGCTGGAAATTTCCGAAGTCCTCATGAAATATCCGGATGATGAAATCATCGTGATAGATCCGGAAAATGAGTACCGGATTCTGACTGAGGATAAGAACCTCGGCGGTGAAATCCTGAAGGTGAGTGCAAACAGTCCGACAAGGCTGAATATCTTTGACATTGATCTTTCCTTTACAGAAGAAGGAAAAGACGCGGTCGCGCTGAAATCTGAATTTATTATGACAATCGTTGAAACAGCAAAAGGCAGCCGTATTACCTCTGATGAAAGATCTATTGTTGACCGCTGTGTCCGTGCTGCTTATCATGATTATCTCGCCTGTCAGGGCAAGGATCGCAGCAAGTTGCCGACGCTGACGACATTTTACAATCTTCTGAAGGAACAGCCGGAGGATGCTGCGGAACATCTTGCACTTGTGCTGGAACTGTATGTAACCGGTTCATTTACTTCTTTTGCCGGAACAACAAACATCAATGCGTCTAAGAGATTCCTTGTATTCGACATTTTTGAAATGGGCGAACAGCTGCAAGCGGTCGGCTTGCAGGTGATTCTGGAATTTATCTGGCAGCGCGTGATTACAAACAAAGCGAAAGGTATCCGGACATGGGTGTGGATCGACGAGTTTTCCAGTATGTTTGCAGACCGGGAAGGGCAGGAAATGCAGGCCGGTAAATTCTTCATGAAGGTGTATTCGCGTATCCGCAAGCACGGCGGCGTTGCGACTGCAATTACACAGAACATCGGTGATCTGCTGCTTTCGCCGCAGGCAGTATCCATGATGGGCAATGCTGAATTTACAGTGCTGTTGCAGCAAAAGTCGGACAACCTTGCCAAGCTGGTGAAAATCTTTGAATTGTCTCCTTCGCAGGAAGCATTCCTGAAAACCGGCGAAATCGGAACCGGCCTTCTGATCTGTGGCCGCAAGGTGATTCCTTTTGACAAGACAATTCCGCAGCACGGACGAATTTATGAAATGATCTCCACGAAGTTTAAGGAAAAGCAAGCGCAGATGCAGGCGGTGAGAAAATGAATCTGAAAGGTGCATGGCAATCGTTTCTGCTTCGGATCCGATCGGAATTTGCTGTTTCCGATTATTGCATTTATACCGGTGACGGCGTTCAGATGCTTCATTCGACCGGCAGACAGCTGCAAAACATCACACTGGAAAGGTATCTTTCCTTTGAGCGGACAGTTGTGGAATCGGATCTGACTGAATGCCGGCTGATAACGCGCTTCTTGATCGGGAGTACCGTCTATCTGCTCGTGTTGTATTCTGCGGATCCGAATGGTTTTTCTGAGAATGAGACTGATTATATCCTGCAAGATATTTCAGCATTGCAAGAGCAGCTGCGGCATGAGAGCGGAAAGGAGGATGAAGTTTGAATCTTGTTATTTTGACACACAACAAGCGACGCAAGGCTGTTGATGCAGTTATGAAGAATACGGCGCATACCGTGCTCGGCTATGAAACGGTGATACGCGGAACGACTGTTACAAGAATCCTGGAACATCATGTCCCGCACTGTGTCGTGATCTGCGACGATGTACAGGAGAAAGAGGGCGTCACGAAAGCCGATGTTATCACGCTGCTTCATGCACGCCGTCCCTCTCTGCGGATCATCACTGTCACGGATCGAAATGATATTGAATATTTTTCTTTTCTGAAAGACAACGCTGTATTCGATCACATTTCTGAATGGAAGGAACTGCCGGATGTTCTTGAAATGCCGATGACAGAGCAGATGCTTGATAATCGTATCGAAGAAATTAAAGCCGCGCAGGAAGCTGCCGAGGCAGCTGCGCAGGAAAAGGAAATTGCGGAAGAAAAGGCAGAGCATCAGCCTGTGGATCTTTCTTTTCCGGCGGTTTCTGCAATCGGATTTGACATGAATACAGTTGAACGGATCGTCATTCCGGAACAAAGGCTGATTGATAAGATGACGGTCGGTATCGCGCAGCTTCAGCACCACAACGGCTGCACGCACACATCATTTGAAATCGCAGCTCTCCTGAAGGAGAAAAAAGCATCGGTCTGCGTCGTACTGTTTGACCCGGATACATTTCATGATCTTGCCGTTTTCCACAAGCTGGATCCGGAACAGAACCGTGACGGGCTGAAGGTGAACGGGATTCATGTGTTTCCGGTTGAAAAACTGGATGCGGCCAAACAGCAGTATGACTGCGTGATCTGCGATATTTCATTGCTGCGTGATGAGAACCGGCAGCTTTACAATGAGATGCAGGAAAAGATTATGCTTTGTTCTGCCGCAGAGTGGGATATTGCAAAAACAATGCATTTCGTCAACTATGAGCAGAATATGAATGTCCGGAAGGTCATTTACTGTTTTCCCCGCGTATCCAGAAAGAAGTTTATTGGAATCAATAAGCAGATGATGAAAGCCGGTTGCACCGCTTTCAGACTGCATAACAGCATTGACTGGACTGCGCCCTGTGAGGAAAACATCGCGGTGTATCATCAGGTGATCGGCAAATATCTGAATATCCCGGTGAAAAAAGAAAAGCGGAGACTGTTCCGCAAATAATTGTGCTATATGTAGCACAAACAGGAGGTTCACTATGGAACGAATCAATGAAAACGGAATCCGTGAGATATACTGTGAAGCGGATCAGAAATGGTATCCGGATACGGTGTACGAGAACGGCGAACGCTATTTCCTGGACGAACGCCCGGACAGATTCCAGTATTACCCGGTTGACGAGGACGAGGACAGAGAGACCTTTATGCGCCGGTTGATTGAGGAAGAAGCCGCTGAACTGAACAGCGGCTTCGGAAAGGAGTGAATATGCCGAATCAGAGCAGAGGGCAGAATCATCCGACGCCGAAAGAAAAAGTCGATGCCCTCATGAACAAACTGGAAACCGGCATTCATGACTTTATGCAGTCCGGCAAGTATCAGGAATATCTGCGTACTATGTCGAAATTCCATAATTACAGCTTCCGAAATTGCGTGCTGATTGCAATGCAGAAGCCGGACGCAACTTATGTTGCCGGTTATTCCGCCTGGAAGGAAAAATTTGATCGTCAGGTCGGACGAGGCGAAAAAGCAATCCGGATTCTTGCCCCGGCACCTTATGAAGTAAGCGTTGAACGCGAAAAGAAGGACGCTCACGGGCGGACTGTCTACGGAGCCGACGGTAAGCCGGTCACCGAAACAGTTAAGGAAAAAAGACTGAGTTTCCGGTCAGCAAGCGTTTTTGACGTTTCACAGACTGACGGTAAGCCTCTGCCGCAGATTGCCGCAGAGCTGGACGGCAGCGTGGAAGATTACGAACTGATGCTGCAAGCAATTCGGGACACTTCGGATGCACCGGTCACAATCGAGAAGTTTTCCGGAAGTGCAAAGGGCTATTATGACCGTGCCGATCACTCGATTCACATTCAGGAGGGAATGGGCGAAATGCAGACCGTAAAGACAGCACTGCATGAGAGAGCACATTCAATCCTGCATAACGACAATGCGGAAGGTGCAGCGGAAAAGACCAGAGAAACAAAAGAATGCGAGGCTGAGAGCGTCGCATTCGTCGTGTGTGACCACTTCGGACTGGATACCGGTGATTATTCTTTTCCGTATCTTGCGTCCTGGTCATCCGGCATGGATCTGCCGGAGATTCATGCTTCACTGGAAACAATCCAGAAAACGGCAGATGATATGATTTCGACGATCGGAGCACGATTCCTGGAACTGAAAGCAGAGCGAAATGCTGCACAATCGGATGCAGCCGAGGATCTGACACCGGCACAGCAGCAGAAACTTGAAAGGAACCTGGCAGAGAACAAGGCATTTACGCAGCAAATAACAGACTTATTTGACGGAAAGCTCCGCACCGACGAAGTCTTAAAGGTCGGTACGACCCCGTACAGCCTGCGGATTGTAGGTGCTAAGGCAGTACCGCTGATTATTTCGCAGTCCACAGTGCGGAACAGTGAAAGCTCTGAGAAGTTTGTCAAGCACCATACAGAAGGTCATGACATTCCAAAAGAAACACTGATCGGTATTCCGGATGCAGTGCGCAATCCTGTTTTCGTCATGAAAGGGAACCGCGCGGGTTCCTTTGTAATAATCAGTGATGTAACAGATAAGGCAGACCGTAATTTACTGTTTGCCTTAACGCTGGATGTTCGCGGGCAAAAAGGAACTGTCAATCGCATTGACAGCATTTACGGAAAGAAAAATATGCTGAATTACATTCAGAAGGCGATTGCAGCGGATACGATTCTGGCTATGAATACGAAAAAAGCAGATGAATTGTCCTCCTACATAGGGTGCCAATCACCCAAGTCAGCAACAATTCTCTGCTTTGATAACAGTATAACATATACAGATGAGAATGTCAAGAGGGGCGCGGAAGTTTTCGGCACGGAATCAGAGCGCAATGCCGAGACACAGGGAGTAACCGGTCAGGGACATAAACCGGCACACTCTGAGGCTCATCCTGACCGGATCGGAAACACACCTTATTCTGAGATTGCAGACAAGACATATATTCGCGTGGATCCTGCAAAGACAGATGCGCTGATTCAGGAGCTGACCCGGCAGAAGATACCGTTTGCCGGAAAACGTGATCCTGTCAAGGGCGATATTATCACGATTTCGCGTGAGTATAAGCCTCTTGCTGAGAAAATCCTTGCGGAAGGAACATTACTGAAAGATGACTTCGGTGAAAGCCGGTATGCACGCTGCTCGGAAGCTGTTGTTAAGGCTCTGAAGAAAACGGATATACCGTTCCAGTCGCGCAAACAAGCTGACGGCAGCTGCATAATCAAATTCAAAAGCACTGATCTCGAACAGATCCGGCAGATCGTTGACGCAGCATCCGCACAAAGAAAGAAACTATAAGGGAGATCATATGTCTATTGGCGAACGAATCTATTATTTCCGGCTGCTGCGTGAGTTCACAGCAGAGCTGATCGGTATTCTGATCGGAGTGGATAGTGAGAAGGGCAATAAAACAGGTAAAATCAATAATGCGCAAAGCCGGATCCAGCAGTATGAACGCGGAAGGCGCACACCGCGCCCGGAGCGTCTGAACGAAATCGCAGAGGTTCTGGAAGTCAGCCCGGAAGCCCTGAATCTGAATGTTGACAGTGAATTAGGAATCATGCATACTCTTTTCTTTCTGGAGGATCATTACGGCTTGCCGCCTGTACAGGCGGACAGTGCAGTCTGCATTCAGATTCCCGAAACTCCGGTAACAAAGAAATGGGTTGAAATGTATCAGCGTTATTATGACGGAGAGATTTCCAAAGCGGAGTATGATAACTGGCGATACCAGCTGAATGAAGTAACAACTGATGAAGAAAAGGAGTGAAACAATGGTCGTTATCTATGCGGAAAAGGGCAGCCTGGCAAGTGCGATTGCCGCTGTCCTCGGAGCCGGTAAACGGATCCCGATGAAAGAGGATCCGAAGATCGGATACTGGCAATTCAATTTCAAAGGAGAGGATGCAGTCCTCTGCCACGGCGTCGGGCATCTGATGCAGCTTGTCCCGGCGAAGTCCTATGACGAAAAGTATGCGAAGTGGGATCTTTCGGTTTTTCCGTGCATCCCGGACACCTTCCGCATTGCGCCGAAGTCCGCGACGAAATCCTGTGCTGTATTTGTCAAGGGCTTTCTGCAAAAGGCGGATTGGGTTATCAATGCAACGGATCCTGACCGCGAAGGCGAGCTGATTTTTGCATACGTCTATCAGGCGTGTGGATGCCGCGCACCGTATAAGCGTGCCTGGATCGAGGATCTGACTTCCGAGAAGATCGAGAAGGCATTTGATAACCTGATCGAACCGCAGCAGATCATCTCCAAGCAGCACAAAGGAACACCGGAGGATCTTCAGAAGGCCGGTCGCGCCCGTGATATTGCAGATAACCTGATCGGAACGAATCTGACGGTTGCTGCTACGCTGCAATACGGCGGAGCTGATAACCTCATGGGTGTTGGCCGGGTGCAAACACCTACGCTTGCAATGGTTGTGCAGCGGGAAAGAGACATTCTGAACTTTGTCAAAAAGCCGTTCTGGAAGCTGACCGCAGCCTTTACGACCGCAGCCGGGGAAACCTTTGAAGCAGAATATGCGGAAGGCCGGTTCGATACAGAAGCGGCAGCAAAGGAAATGCTGGAACGATGCACCGAACAAGGAACAGTGCAGGACGTCACTGCCAAGCACCGTTCAGAATCAGCACCGCTGCTTTATAACACGACACAGCTTCAGATCGCTGCAAGCCGCAAGTTAGGCTGGGAAGCTGCCAAGACTACTAAGATCGCGCAGCAATTATACGAAGATCACCTGATTTCGTATCCTCGCACCAGCTCGGAGCATCTGACAGAAGAAATGATCCCGGAAGTCACACTGACGCTTCAGAAGATCATGAAGATGCCGGAGTATTCGCAGTATGCAGTCCCGGACGCGGACTGGCAGAAATTCGGTAAGCGGCATTTCAATAATGAAAAGGTCGGCTCGCACCCCGCGATTATTCCGACGGTATCAGTTCCGGAAAATACTTCCGGCATTTCCGATGACGGGAAGCTGCTGTATGATCTGGTCGTAAAGTCTCTGCTGCGGATTATTTATCCGAAAGCAGAACTGGACGAAACGACTGTGACGGTGAACGTCAATGATGTTCTGTTCCGGGCAACCGGCAGTGTGATTGCATTACCGGGCTGGTATGCAGTTGACGCCCTGCCGGAAAAGAAAAAAGCACTGCCTGCGGTTTCCAGGGATGAGCTGCTGACCGGTTCCTATCAGCTGAAGCCCGGAGAAACAGAACCGCCGAAGCGATATACAGAAGCGGATCTGCTTGCTGCAATGGAGCTGGCCGGTCAGGATATTGAGGACGAAGAAGCACGAACCCTCATGAAGCTGCAAAAGAAAGGCCTCGGAACCGATGCAACACGCGCAGCGATTATCAAGGGATTATTCGACAAAGAACTGATTGCCTGCAAGGGAAAGTCAATTATCCCGACAGAAAAAGGAATCTGGCTGATTGACAGTCTGCCGATTGACGATATTAAGTCAGCAGAGCTGACCGGCGAATGGGAAATGCGCCTGAACAATATCGCAATGGGAAAAGAGGATTACAACACCTTCATTTCCGATATAAAGCAAACTACGCAGGAATGGTACGCAGCAATCGCCGGATCATCAGCGAAGCATTTTCTTTCTTCTGCTGAAGCTGATTTGAAATGCCCGGTCTGCGGAAAACCGCTTCGGAAGATGCAGTTTGGTTACGGATGTACCGGATACAGCAAAGACGGCACCGGCTGTCAGTTTGCCTTCAGCAATCCGCTCTGCGGCGTAAAGCTGACGGATAAAGCAATTCATCAGCTGCTCGAAAACAAGCGCACCGATCTGATTAAGGGGTTCAAGTCTAAGAAGAATCCCGAAAAGACCTTTGACGCTTATCTGGTTGTGGATCCGGGAACCGGAAATGTCCGGTTTGAAATGAATACCGATCTGAATTGCCCGATTTGTGGCAAACCGATCAGACCGGTATCATTCGGATACTCCTGCACCGGATACAGCAAGGACGGCACCGGCTGTCAATTCAAGATAGGCCGGGAGATCTGCGGAAAGAAGATCACGGACACACAGATCCGGATGCTTCTTATGAATGGACGGACGGGGCTGTTAAAAGGGTTTCACTCCAAAAAGGATCCTGAAAAGGCCTTTGACGCCTTCCTCGCAATCGACAAAGAAAAACAGGGCATTAAATTTGAGTTCCAGAATAAGTGATACAAAGGCGTTCTAAGCAAGCTGCTTGAACGCCTTTGCTGATCTATGCAAGAAAGGACATACCATGAAAATCACGGACGATATGCTGCACAGAGCGCAGGGAATTGACCTGGTCGATTATCTTACCTCACAGGGATACTCCTTGTTCCATGCTGGCAGCAGCTTCAAAATCAAAGTCGATCAAAAGCATCCCGGTGATCTTTCGAGCCTCTCGGTATTCTCCGATCGGAGAGGCTGGAAACGCTGGTCTGACGGTTCAACCGGTCATGATACGATTTCTTTTCTTCAGAAGGTTTGCGGAAAGAGTTTCCAGGAAGCGGTCTGCGAGCTGTGCGGAGAAATCCCGCACACAGAGCATGTCGCAGCGGATCCGGAGTATCAAACGGCAGCGGGAAAGGCATTGACGCTCCCGAAGCCGGTTGAAGGAAAATATAACCGTGCGTATGCGTATCTGACGAATACCCGGTGCATTGAGCCTGCAATCGTCACTGCAATGATGAAAGCGAAGAAGATTTATCAGGACGAACGCGGCAATGTCGTGTTCGTCGGTATGGATCAGAACGGCGCACCGCGATACGGAGCGTTCCGGGGAACAATAACCGGCAAGCAGTACCGGGGCGAATGCACCGGCTCCGATAAGCGGTACAGCTTTTGCATGGAAGGCACCAATCCGGAAAAGCTGATTGTGTTTGAATCCCCGATCGACGCAATGAGCCACGCAACACTGGTCAATGCAATCACCGGCAAGCTGGATGCCTGGAAGGTACATACCCGCTTATCACTCGGCGGCACCGCAGATACAGCACTGCTGCACTATCTGTCGGAGCATCCGAAATGCAGAGATATTACGCTCTGTCTTGACAATGACGAGGCCGGGCTGAGTGCTGCGAAGCTGATTGCTCAAAAGCTGACCGGGCAGGGCTATGCAGTCAAGATCCTGCCTTCCAAGTGCAAGGACTTTAACGAACAGCTCTGTGCGCTTCATGATCTTTCTAAGCGTGATGTGCAGGAAACTGCAAAGCGCGGCAGGGGATAAGAGTATAGGAGGTTTTTAGTATATGACAACGGATCAGGCTATGACAATTCTTCTGATTTTTGTCTGCGTTATGTGTATTACCGTTTGCGAAATGGGCAGCAAAACAGCGACCAAAACTGCAAAGCGGTTCTGGTACAGTGCAATCGCAAGTCAGATTGGCGGCCTGCTGCTCGGCATGACAGATGTTTTCATCGTACAAGTAATCCTCATAATTGCTACTGTTATTTTCTTCGTACTGTCTATCATTTTCGGCGTTCAGCTCTTTAAGGAGACAAGACAAAGACGTTCAGAGCGAGATTCGCTCCGATAAACGAAGGAACCGGCAGAGCCAAAGCCCTGCCGGTTCTGCATACTGTAAGGATTAAGAGAAAGGAATATATCAGTTTACATGGATGACAAGGAAATACTGTACCAGTTCCTAACCGGAAATGAAAAAGACAAATACGGAAGAACGCACGGACAAATATTGTCTATGTCAAACTTCAAGCTAGAAACCACTCACAATTACATTCAGTGGCTGTTTCCGATTGACACTCCGTCCGGATATGCGGACTCGATTGTTTTGAATGATGAAATGATTTCCTCATTCAGAACCGATAAGGAAGTAGTTGACAACTTGCGCCGGGCGTTTGATCGGATGATGCGATTTTATGGATTCGGCAGAAATGAACGAGGACAGCTTGTGATTACTGCATCACGAATAAGGATGCGAATGACTTGGCTGAATCGCGGAAATCATAATTTTCTGCGACTGACTCGCATTCTAAGATCCCTGCATCTTTTAGGAGTATTAGATTTGGAGCGTGAGTTATTTGCTATACTCCATGATTTGGCAAATGAGTACCCGTTTCTATCTGTTCCTTATAATAAATATTGGGAAAAGGCGGTCGGAAAAGAATAGCCGTGTCCATACGGACTAAAGTAAGAAAGGCAACTCCATGAATAAAAACATGGCTCTTTAGCTTTAGTAGGAATTGGTGATCCAATGCTTCATGAAACCAAAGGAGTGATAACAATAATGATTCATAAGATCGAGAAAACGAAAATCAAGCGCAACAAGGCTGTCTATGATCTGTATGCGATTGAAGGATACCCGAATACTTTTCTTTCCTTTAGGGCATCGGACAAGTTCAATGGTATGGTTGCCAAGCTGTGCAACTCGCTTCCGGAAGGTTCATCTGATTTATCTAAGGTTCAGTTTTACAGACTAAAAGCCTATTACTACACACTCCGACTTCGTGACGGTATTTGGTGGGCGTGTGAGAGTACAAAGTAAGAAAGGAATTAAACAATGGATAAAGATTTATACTTCGGCGCAGCCGATCAGATGAAAAAGAACATCCAGCTTGACCGCAGAAATACCGATAAGCTGAACGGCTTTGTATTTGGTCAGTCCGGAGAAGGCTGCGGCTTTCATGCTGATGCGCAGCCTTCCGGTATGGCTCTTGCTGCAAGACAGGAAATGTCGAATGAAGGGGATATTATTCTTGATCCGGTCAATATATTCTTGAAAATTATAGAAGGGAGGGCTGCACCATGAGCCTGTTCAAATTGAGCAATCAGATCTTCGGACAAGGACTTAGCGTAAAGGAGCTGTGCGTGTATACTTATCTGTGCAGCATCCGCGCTGACGAACAAACGCTGAATCGTGAGGCTGTTGTCCATGTTAAGCAAACAACAATCGGAGAAAATTGCGGGATCAGCTCTGTCCAGACGGTCAAAAAGGTCATATCTGGCCTGATTGCAAAGGGCTTTGTTACGCAGCTGCAACGCAGCGTGAAGCACGGCGGATATAAAGGGACATACTATTACGGAATCAAGCAGCTCCCTATGACAGACGGTTACTTCTACGCAGAACGCAGAGTGTTCGGCCAGCTCGTGCCGCGTCAGCTGTTCGTCTATCTCTTTATCTGTAAGTCCTTCAGTCCTTCCCTTGGCTATTGCTGGAACAGCTATAATGACATTGCAGCGCAGACCGGCATGAAGCGTGAGGTTGTGATCCAGACCGTCAATGAGCTTGTCAAGGGGCATTTCATCGTGCGGTATCACAGAAGATCGAAGGAAAATAAAAAGGTGTTTGTGGATAACCGTTACAGTATTGTTCTATACGTGCGCGGAAGCATAAAAAAGAAGAAGCTGATGTGCAAGATCAGCTTCTTCGGTGTGCTTACAGAGGACGAAAGTTCTGTAAAGCATAATATCACAAGCACAGTATATCACAGATCGGGAGAATTGTCAAGTGTTTTTTCTGGTCGTGGCAGTCCGGAATGCAATTTTTTCGGAAGGGGCAGTCCTGAAAATGTGGCTCATTAAAGATACCCAATTCTTTCTTCCTTCAAAGAAAAAGAAATTATGAGTTTACTTTAAGTATAACTATATACTGCGGCTTGTTTTTTGAAATTTCTTTTCGCTTGCGGTTTGGATCAGCGCGGGCGGCGGTACAGGCCGGTTTGGGGCGCAGCGTCATTTTTTCTTTTTTTGACGGAAAGATATTGACAGCCGGCTGAAAATATGATATAATAACGCTGCGGAAAGCTGCGGAAACTTCAATTACCGCAGTCGCGGCTTTTCGTGATGTTGGATTGCTCATCTCTAGGAGCTACTGCCGCTCGTCTACAAAGAGCAGCCCTTATCTAGGAGCTACTGCCGCTCGTCCAGAAAGTGCAGCCCTTATCTAGGAGTTACTGCCACTCGTCCAGAAAGTGCAGCCCTTGTCTAGGAGCTACTGCCGCTCGTCCAGAAAGTGCAGCCCAAAAGCAATCACAAAGGACGGTCGCTGACCGTCCTTTTGTTTACCGAGGGGAGGATTGTTATGCCCGCGCCTGCTCTTGATTTTTATTACGTGGATCCTGCTTATGTTTCATACTTGCAAACTGCCGAGACAGCCGTACACGGTTCTTCTCACGTTCCCAATGTTGTGTATGAAAATCGGAATAAGTTTATGTTCGGATCGGTCTTGCAGATTGACGGAATCAATTATTTTGTACCTGTTTCGTCAAAAACGAACAAGTCCTCAAATTACAACCTTCAGATTACCGTTCCTTCGGATCATGTCAAAGTGAAAGGCACGCTGCGCTTCCCATACATGATTCCTGTTCCGGATGCCGCCTTAACGCGCTTGAATATCCGCAGCATTGCTTCGCAGGGCGAACAGCAGCTTATTGCAAAAGAGCGTGCGTTTTGTTTCCGGAATCAAGCAAAGATTCTGCGGATTGCAGAAAGAATCCACAGACAGGTTGTCACGAAATCCAATCCCGCCCTGGCAGCCAATAGCTGTGATTTCCCGCTGCTGGAAAATGCGTATCTGACATACTGCAATTCGCACAGCATCTCCGTCCCGCTGGAAGATCGGAAGCGCATCTTGCTGCGGAACGGCCTTGGCAGTGGAAATACGCTTTCCGCCTTTTTCACGAAAGACGAAATCCAGTATCGGGCAATCTCACCGGATGAAGCAAAGCTGGTCGCCGGTCAGCCCGATCTGCTTCATGTGATCCGCAAAGGTGAAAAGGGGCTGATCCTTCAGCACTTGACTTCCGACACCGCCCTTGTGAAACGCATCCTGGAACCGGCTCAATCCGCGCTTGCATTGAAATAAGCACAAAACCGTTCGGAGATTTCTTCGGACGGTTTTTATATTACAGAACCAGAAGGAGAACAAAATAATGGATATGCAAAGCGTTACCGCAATTTTTCCGGGATTGCAGATTCGGGATTTCCGGATCCTTGCAGAACACACAGCAGCAGAGAACCGCGAAGTGTGCGTGCAGCTGACCGTATTGCTGCCCGCAGCATCCATGCAGGAAACCGGGAACAGAACGAAGTTTGAGGCTGTTGCTGCAAAATGGCTGAAAATGAAATCCTCAGTTGTGAAAAGCAGCTCGTATGACCGGCTTGAAGCGACTGTGCAGAATCAGATTCTTCCTTTTTTCGGGCAGCTGCGGCTGGATGAATTGGATCCGGCCTGTGTGCAGGACTGGATCGACGAGCTGGCCGAAGCCTATTCATACAGCACCTTGACGAAGGCTTTTCAAAGCCTGAATGCAATCATTGATTATGCCGTTCTGCATGATCTGATGCCGGTGAACAACATTCGGGATCGGACTGTTCTTCCGAGAAACAACGGACGGAATCTCCGGGATGTTGTTACGTTCACTCCGGCAGAGTGTGAACGCATCATCAAGGCAAGCTATGAGAAAAACGATTGCGGTGAATCGGAACCGCTTGCGCCGCTGCTGCCGTTCCTGCTGAACACCGGCCTGCGGATCGGTGAAGCCCTGGCGTTGCGTTGGGGTGACATTGACCGGAAGCATCGGTTTGTGCGAATCCGAAAAAATATCAAGTCTGTCCGCAACCGCTCCGGAAAGGCCGATGAGCCGCATTATCTGACGATTGAGCAAAATTCCGTGAAAACCAGGACGAGTGACCGGGTCGTTCATCTGAATCATGCGGCAATGCAGGCATTGACAGCATTGCGCAAAAGACCGGATACTGATTTGGTGTTTCCGAACCGGCACGGTGCATTCTGTTCTTATGCGAGCATCCGTCGAATGATGCAGCGCATCTTTCGCAGAGCACAGGTTCCGGTTCGGGGCTTTCATGTATTCCGGCACACGTTTGCAACGAATTTATTTGCGCAGGGTGTCGAAGTAAAGACTGTAAGCAGCATTCTCGGTCATTCCAGCGTAAAAATCACTTATGACATTTACATTCACTCCATTCAGGAACAGGAAGCGCGGGCAGTTGCACTGCTGGCGGAAGCCGACGGTGCGGCTGCTGCGTCATTATGATGCATTGAGGTATACCCTTGGGGAGTGCCGGGAAAGTGTTTCAATAGAATCCAATGCCGTATTTTCGCACATTGCAAAAATACGGCATAACTTATATGCAAGAAAGAGGGGATAATATGGCTCGTATCGGATATGCCCGTGTTTCGTCTGAGGATCAGAACGAGGAACGACAGCTCGCAGCGTTTCGGGAACAGGGTGTTGAGAAGGTCTATCTTGATAAACTGAGCGGGAAGAATGCCAGGCGTCCGCAGCTGCAAGCAATGTTTGCTTATGTCAGGGAAGGAGATACCGTCATCGTGACAGATTTTTCCCGGCTTGCCCGCAGCACCGTCGATATGCTTCAGATCGTCGGTGCGCTGAAGGAGAAGGCCGTCCGGCTTGTCAGCCTGAAGGAGAATCTGGATACTGATACACCGCAGGGCAGATTTATGCTGACCGTCTTTGCTGCGCTGGCAGAGCTGGAACGTGAAACAATCCGGGAACGGCAGCAGGAAGGCATCCGGATCGCCAAGGCAGCTGGGAAGTACAAAGGCAGGAAGCCGCTGCCGCTTGATGAACATTTCTTTTGTTCCGAATGCAAAAAATGGAGAGCCGGTTCACAGACCGCTGCGGAAACACAGCGACGTCTCGGCATGAAGCCAAACCGCTTTTATCGGCTTGCACGAAAATATGGATTCTTCGGAGAGGATGAAAAGCATGGAAAATAAGCCAAATGAAAACGGACTGGAAACACTCGCAAAGCTGTGGGATCAGCTCACGCCGACACAGCAGCAGCTTATGCTGCGCAGAGCTGAAGCAATGGCTGCAAGAAATAAAATGGCAAAACCGGCAGACGCAGATTCCATACCGTCAGCCGGTGACAATCACTAAATTGTGCTACATGTAGCACAATTTGGAGCGAAAAATAGAGGACGCATCCGCATGGGTGCGTCCTTTTTTGTTGCGATTGTATCCAGTTTGTGAAAGCGATATTTGTGCACAATTACGAAATGTAAATTTTGCATAACCCCTTTACAAATCGTGAAAAATATGGTATAATATATGTATAGCGGTGCTCTAAGCAAAAAAGCACCCCCACAGGATAAACTGCGATTGGCGTCGCAATTTATCCCATAATCAGACAGATGCTCGAACATCTGAATGACTTAGTGAGAATGCTACTTTTTGTGGTCTTATTATACCACATTCAGTATACACTTGTCAAGCCTTTCAGTCTGTTTGCGCTGTCTGAAGGGCTTGATTTTTTGTTTTCTGTTCGCTGTCGCATCTTGAAAACTGAATAGCTTTTGAATGACCGAACTTCCTTCATGACGGTGTGCAAGCCGGTGAGAAGTCTCACTAGCGACGTCTGCGCATCCGCGAAGATTCCCTGTCCCGATCCGGGATCAACAATCAGCGTCCGCTTCACCGGACAGCAGATAAGGGCATGAGCGATTCGATGCGGCAGAACGGCAGCCAGGTGAACGCTGCTGTTGCGATGACCATGAACAAGAAGTTGCAGGAAACGGCGATGCAATGATACGCTTCCTGTTTGATTCACAACCGCGCGGGCATTCAGAACATAACTATACACATACGGGGTATAGCACAAACTCGCAGCTTCGCTCAGAACAGTTTGTGCTATCCGAAACGAGTGCTGCGAGTTAAATGTGGAGGCGCGAACCAGATTTGAACTGGTGATCACGGTGTTGCAGACCATTGCCTTACCACTTGGCTATCGCGCCGTGATGAAGCGGATTACGGGGCTCGAACCCGCTACCTCCACCTTGGCAAGGTGGCGCTCTACCAGATGA
>JAFWUX010000087.1 GCA_017523995.1 Oscillospiraceae bacterium
TATTTTGAAAAGCGTAATATCCATTTCTATGTCAACCGCTGCGGATTCCATATTGTAGAGTATTTCAACGAGCATCATTGTGCGCCGGATGATAAAGACGGCGAATTATTTGATATGTTCCGCTTTGAAAAAATACTGCCATCCACACCGGAATCCATACAGGCTCAGATCAGGCGTATCATGTATTATGAGGATATGATGCATCAGGCAGAAAACGGTGATCCGGAAGTGCTGCGGCGTCTTTCCGATTATTACAGCAGCCCAGCCTGGAAACGCGACTACGCCGCTGATGAAGCTGGACTTTTCCCGAAAGATTTGAAACGCGGTGTTCTCTAGGAGGACGGTATCTATGATTCAAGGACGGATTGAAACTCAAAAAATGAGCATATATCTGGTGCCTTTGCGAATTGATAGATAAGACTATCATTCGCGCTGCGAAGAAGAACGATCTTAAAACACACGAATCTACGATAAAAACAGCAGCGCCCCGCGGGGCGCTGCGTTTGTTTTGCAACTATGTTTCAGTTGATGCCATGTCCGGCATCCAGTACGATGACTGGGAACTGCGCTGCCGATGCAGTCACGGCATCCGGTGCATTCTGTTCATTTCGCCATGCTGCGAGCTGCATTCCTGCTGCGCTGACGGTGAGGATCCCGAAGAACAATGCACTCCTTGTCACGATCTTTCTGATTTCCGGTTTCATACATATCACCTCTGAAGTGGTTTTAGTAAAGGTGTATGTTCGTGGACAGGGGAATATGACTATTTCAGAAACTAGGGAATATATCAAGCAACTGTTCCGGATGCGGTCAATCATCAGCTTGCGGGCGGCGTTCCGACAGACAGTGAGCGCTTTGAAGCGATCAATCGTTTCATTGCCGACCATGTGCCGCGCAATAAGCTGAATCTCATCATCTATGACGGCGACCTGCTCTATGTCCATAAAAATCTGAAACATACGCTTTGCTTCAAGCGGCTGGAAAACGGAATTGTTTTTTCAACCAAACCGCTTGGCAGCGGCGTATGGGTGCCGTTCCCGATGACGCAGGTCATTGCGTACCGGAACGGGCAGGAGATTTTCCGAGGCGACCGGCACAAGGGCGTTTTCACGCCGCCGCTGGATTATATTACCGTCAACGATGCAATGTATATCTGAAGACAAAGACCGGCTTTTACGCCGGTCAGTTTTTATCATGCGGTATGAAAAAACGGGCGCCGGAAATGCTCCGGTGCCCGTTTTGAGTTTTGTGATTCGGGGTAGATCAGGTGTTCTTCATAACAACTGCTTCGACGGTGTCAGCAACATGCTCACAGGAGTCTGAGCATTCTTCCAGCTTTGAGTAGATTTCGCGCCATGCGATGACATCAAGCGGATTCTTTTTTTCAAACTTTTTCCGGCAGTTGTAGGAAGATTCCAGATAAAGCTGATCGCATTCCTCTTCGGCAGAATTGACCTCGATGATGAGTTTATGCAGCAGCTCGGATTTTTTGAAATTCGGCAGCTCTTTTACCATGTCCTTCGTCTTTGCTGTGCAGGTGCAGATCTTTTCTGCAAAGCTGACAGCATCCGCTTCGATCTTTTCAATGTTATTGATATAAAGCGCCTGTAAAACCTCTTCGATGCTGTCGATGACATGGTCAAGCTTCTGGCACAGCTCCGCCATATCTTCGCGGTCGATCGGCGTGACAAAGGATTTCGCGAGAGCTTCCGTCATTTCATGCCGAAGCGAGTCACCTTTATGCTCAAATTCATGCATTTTCGTCAGCATTTCGCTGATTTGTTCAATGTCATAATTCTGCACGCATTCCAGGAGATAATCGGCGGCGCGGCAGGCTGTATCCGCAGCTTCGATGTAATTGTTCCAATAAAAATCATTTTTCTTATTTGCCATAATTTCCTCCCGATCAGAAGATCATCATAAAAATCTTTGTTGTGATAAAGCCAATCAGTCCGCAGCCGGGGAATGTCAGAATCCAGGTCATCATGAGATTTTTTACAACGCCGAGATTCACCGCCGATGCCCGTTTCACAGCACCGACGCCCATGATTGCCGTTGTTTTTGCATGTGTCGTGGAGACAGGAATGCCGAAAAGCGAGCTGATCAGCAGCGCAACAGAAGCGGCGAGATCCGCGGAAAAGCCCTGATATTTTTTCAGCTTCACCATGTCCATGCCGATGGACTTGATGATCTTTTTTCCGCCGATGGATGTTCCGACCGACATGATCACAGAGCAGAGCAGCATAATCCATACCGGCATCTTCACGGTATCGGTTTCTCCGCCGCTGTTCGACAGCAGCAGGCACATCAGGATGACACCCATGAATTTCTGTCCGTCCTGTGCGCCGTGCATAAAGCTCATGGCACAGGCGGCGCCGATTTGTCCGAAGCGGAAGATTCCTTCGGTTTTGCGCCTGTCAACATTGAAGAAAATCATCGTCACAAGCTTGCAGACAGCATAGCCGAGAATAAAGCCGAGGACAACTGAAATCACCAGACCGTAGATGACCTTGATCCACGCCTGCCCGTTGACACCGTCCAGATTGCCGTGCATTGCGATTGCGGCACCGGTCAGACCGGCGATCAGCGCGTGGCTTTCGCTTGTCGGTATGCCGAAATACCACGCAAGGACAGCCCAGATCACGATTGCAAGCAAGGCAGCTGACAGTGCGACAATCGCACTGTGCGAATTGGTGCCGAAATCAACCATGTTGGCGATTGTCTGCGCAACCGTTGCATTGACGGAACTCATAATAAAGACGCCGAGAAAATTAAAGACCGCAGACATCAGGATAGCCGGCCTTGCTTCCATACATCTTGTTGTGACGCAGGTTGCGATTGCATTGGGGCAATCTGTCCAGCCGTTTACAAAGATGACGCCAAGTGTTAGACATACCGCAAGCAATAAGAGCGGGTTTGCCGTCACCTGACTCCAGAAATACACAAATGATAAATCCATAGTTTGTTCTCTCCGAATTCATAAAAGATGCGGTTGTTGATTCGCATCATATTATAGCACAGATTTTATTGCATTTCAAGTAGTATTTCCGTAATTGGGCAATCAGACCTGAATGAATGCGCTTTTTTGACAACGATGTATCTAAAAGCAACGATTTTTGAGCCTGAGCGGCATCGTATCGGCTCAAAAAGAGCAACCGCCGTCTGTTTTTGTGCAGGCGGCGGTTTATTTCTCACACTATAATGATCAGCCGATCTTTTCAAAGCCCATTTCCATGCCTTTGTTTTCTTTGCCGTCAGACCAGAACAGTCTGCCGCCCTTTTGACGGAAAAATGCAGTGCCGTCGCTGTAGACCACGGTGCGGGTTTCGGTACCGTCCTCCGTTGTGACAATATGTGTCAGCGTTCCGCCGCCCGTGCATTCCAGCCCCATGTTGTCAGACATGCCGCTGCACTGATAGCTCCAGATATTGTCTTCGGATGCGCTGTCTGCCCAGCGAACTGTTACAGGATAGCCTTCACCCTGTTCGCTGATCTGGATGGTGCATCTGTCATACTGCCAGATTCCGATGTAATCGGAGAAATCATCTTCACGCTGATCTTTGGGCAGCAGTCTTGCCATGCCGCCGTTTCCAAGATAGAACGCGCCCTTGCCGTCCGGTTCGCAGTCGTATGTTCCGTTCCAGACCTCGTTGCTTTCTTTGTCGCGGAATACGAAAATCGGTACTCGGCTCCCGTCCGAATACTCGTCATATTCCAGCTGCACAACACCGTTTTTCCGAATCGAACCGTCCTTTGGCTGATAAATATAAGTGCCGTCTGCGTTCACCGTGACATATCCTTCATCAATGAAAAATTCACCGGGTTTCTCGTCCCGAAGCTGATAACGATATTCACCGGTCAGCACGCTGACATCCGGCTCAGCCGGCACATAGTCTTCGATCGGGCTGATATATTTTGCCTCGATATAGCCGATTTTATTCTGATAATTCACAGCACACCAGCCGGATTGATCGGGGACGGCATAATAATTGACCTGTGTGCCGTTCGGGATTTCGATCAGAACCTCTGCATAGGGGTGCGTGCCGCTCATCAGTTTGACATCGGCATTGACAGAACCGCCGAGGACATTGTCACCGCCGAGTGCCGGATCATAGGGCGGAATATCCTTGACGGACTTTGCTGCAATGTAACCGGTCTGATCCTGAAATACGGTCATGAACCAACCGGATACGCCGCTTTCCTTCACGCTGATCTGTGTTGCATCCGGAATTGTAATCAGCGTTTCAGAATTGGAATCCGGCTGACTCTTTACTGCGGTATCTCCGATTACATAGCCGCCGAACAGATCTGCACCCGGCTTTGCTGCTGTTTTTTGTCCGGCGCTGACGCTGATATTTCCGTCCGAATCCAATGAAACATCAACGGACTGCCCGTTGACTTTGATGTCGGTGTCATCCAGCACGGAAGCTGCAATATCCTTTGCCGCGGACATGGTTTCATCATTGATGTTGACGGTGCAGCCGGTCATGCTGACTGCTGCGATCAGGATTGCGATTGTGATCAGTTGCTTTTTCATGGTGCATTCTCCTTTACATTTAACAGTATTCGATCATTTGGTTTCATCAGCTCTCCTGCTGACAATGCCATTATAGCAAATGATAAAGCGTTTGTGTGCAGAATTACAAATTTGTAATTGCAGGTGTCCTTTCAGCCTTGGAACA
>JAFWUX010000088.1 GCA_017523995.1 Oscillospiraceae bacterium
ACGTCCTGTATGCAGTAGCTTTTGAACAGCTTCCAGTCTTCGGGGGCGTGCTCCGGCAGATTCCTTGTTCTGCCGCCGTTTGCTTTGGTGGGCTTACAGGGCAGAGAGAAATAACGGATCAGGCGCTCACCGACAGCGTCCTTCTGCTGTGCAGTTTTCAGTGCCTGTGCAGCCGTTGCCAGCTTCAGCGGAAGGGACAGCGATGCCGCCCAGACCATCGTGCATTGCCACGAATCCGGCGAAAGCTGTGCGCCGAGATATTTTGAAAGACAGGTACGCTCAAACTGTGCGTTCCATGCCGATTTTATAATGTTATCATCCTGCAGCGCATCCAAGACCTCTGCCGGGAGCTGCTCCCCGCAGGCCATATCCACACATTTTGTTTCTTCATCGTCAAAGGCGTATGCGAACAGCAGGATATGGAAATCCCCCTCAACATAGCGGTACACACCGCAGTTCGGGAGGTCAACATCCGAATAGGTCTCTAAGTCGATGGAAAGTACATGTCTGCTCAATAATGATCACCACCTTGTGTATGTAAAAGGGAGGACACGCCTCCCTTGTCTCAGCTCAGAAAACCCATATCGTCATCGTCAAGCTCGTCGGCATCGTCGCCCTCGACCTCAACGAAGTCAGATGCCGCAGTCGGTCTGCCGGCAAGACGCTCGCCGTGACGGACAAGCTGAATATTCTGGAGTCCTGCCGCAATGCCCTTGTTGCCGGATGCTGCGAATCCGTAGAAATTGACAGAGACATTGCAATAGTCGCCGCTGCCACATTCCATCGGATCGAGGATCGGCTGCACATGACGGTCAACGATCTGCGGAGCGTCCTTGCTGGTTGCATTGAAGAAGAAATGACCTGCGTAGTTCTCGTCATCGGGGCGGTCGATATCGCCATCGTGCATGGGCAGCTTGAGGTTTGCGGGGATCTTGCCGTTCCACTTCTTCTCCTTGGCGGCCTCCTTTGCAGCCTCGATTGCTTTCTTGATTTTGGCGAGGGTCGTCTTATCATCCTTCGGGATGAGCAGCGAGACGGAATACTTTTCATCGCTGCCGTTGATGCTCTTGGGCTCCCAGATGTTTGCAAAAGAGATGCGGCAGGGCACGATGACCTTCGTTGCGGGTGCTGTATTGTTGTTTGCCATTGTTTTTTCCTCCTGAAATGTAGTTTTATTCCTCGTCAGGCAGTACAGAAAACTCCTGATCGGGTGCTGATGTGAGATCGACAGGCTCTCTCGGGTCGCTTTCCGGTACGAGAGCCAGCTTTCCGGGCGGCTTGGCGACATATGCACCGAGCAGCTCATTGAACTTTTTCTTGCCCATCATCTTTTCAAATTCCGTCAGCGTGATGAGCGTCTGCTTGTAAAGGTCGGTGTAGCCGTTCTGCACAGCGGTATCGACCACCGCCTTGGTGTCTGTGAAAATACGCTTGCTGCGTCCCTCGACCACCTTATAACCGGGAATGGGTACGCCGTGGTTGATTGCCTCGGAGGAGACGAATGCGAATACCGCCTCTATCCACGAGGATATTCTGTTCAGGGTCGGTAGGATCTCTGCAAGTTCGGATATCGGGATCAGGCCCGGCTGCTTGAATACGGCTGTATTTGTATCCGCTTCATAGGGCGCAGTCATATCCGATTCCTCTGCGGTATCATCAAAAGCCCCGGCATCAAGGTCGAGGAAATCCTCACGGCAGAGCGCCAGCGCTTCATCGGCACACGCCTTGCAGACCGGCTTTGCACGGCAGAAGCGGCACCAGTCACCGGGATGCTGTTCGCCTTTGCCCTCGAAAGCAAGCAGTGCGGTCGGTTTGATGCTCTCGCCCCAGTCCTCAAGCTCCTGACGGGAGCATTCAAACGTGCTGATATTGTCAAGACGAGGCTGGATGATGCTCATACGAACGATCTCGATATCATACAAAAAGCCGTAAGCGGCTAAGCCTCCGAGCGCGTACAGCATCATCTGACTGTTGTGGTCTGCGTCCACGAACACGCCTTTACCCGTCTTGAAGTCGCACACATGAAGCAGACCTCTGCCATCAGCATCCTTGCCGATGATAAGCATATCCGCGGTGCCGAATCCGGAAGGGGCAATGTGGCTGTAATCAACACGTTCTTCTACGAAGGCAAGCGGTTCACAGCCGTTCGCCTTCATCTGCTCAATAATGGAGATTACGAACTCGGCATACACATCGGTGATCTGCTCAATTTCCTCAGTGTCGAACTTCTCGGACTGCGGACGTTTCACACGCTCATGCAGATATTTGCGGACCTTGTACTCGCAGATCTCATGGGCGAATGTACCTTCTTCGGCATAGACGGAGCTTTCATTCGGAAAGTTCTCCTGCAAGCGAACCGACGGCGGACAGTGCAGCCACTGTTTTGAACTGGATGCGCTCAGAAGCGCGTGTACATCCGGCATCCAATCACCTCCGGTCAGAGCTGAGACACATCGGTGAGAAATGCCTCGTACTTGTCCTGCGGAATGTCGCTGACCTTTGCTGCGCCATATGATTTCAGCAGAGCGAGAACCTTATCCTTATTGGCTCTGTTCTGCTTGATCTTGCCGGTCACGACCTTTATAAGGTCATCGGCAGTCAGTTCCGATGCAGGCTCCTGTTTCTTAGCAGGGGTTTTCTTTTTCGGCTGCTCCTTCGGCTTTTCCTCCGGCTCGGTGTCCCACGGAAGATCGTCCGCCGAGATGATCTCATCAAAATCGTCGATGTTCAGGTTCTCCGGAGCAGTGTCAGCCGCAGGCTTCGGCACGCCATTGATCGCCATGTCTGCAAGCTGCTGTGCCATGCCCGGCTCCATTGAATTCAGAAGCTGGATAACACCGCCGAAGATCGTACCGAGTCCGTCAATCAGCTTCTTTGCATCCACCGGGATAGGCTCCGGCAGCTTGTTCTTTTTAGTCTCCGTCATAGATCAGTCCCTCCTCGTCATCATCATTTTCAGGCATTTTCCCGCTGACACCGCTGTCCCTGCGGAGCTTCTTCCTGAAATCGTCCGGGTAGCGGATCTCGAAGAAAACGCCATCGCCATCGATCTTCAGGCGGAACACACCGACATCCAGCTCCATATTCGGGAGCATAGCCGATGCCATCGACATGAAGCGGAACATATCCGTTGCGGTCTGTGCGATATCTCCTGCGCGCTTGTCCATTGCCGTTTCAAGCAGCTTAAGTGCATCCGGCTTAGTTGCGGACTTGCCGGGATCGGGTGCGGCACCGCCGTTGTAACGGTTCTTCGGGGTTCTGTTTTCCATAAGCTTTTCCTTTCTGTGCGGCCTTGCGGCCAATGTATTATCGTGAGGAGCATCATGGCCTCTCATATACTGTCGTGGGAGTGATTGTTTTAGGGGTATCAAAACAAAAATTTTTGTGCTTTTTTCAAGGCCTTCGACCTCCCGCCCGGCGCCCGCCCCGGCGCCGCCCTCCGCTTCCATCTCGCCGACGGCCGCGCGATCC
>JAFWUX010000089.1 GCA_017523995.1 Oscillospiraceae bacterium
AATTCAAGGGAAGATAGCAGCAAGGTCACAGACAGCACTTCACTTCCGAATAAAAATAATAACACAGAGGATGATTTTGCATCAGAACGTATTGTTCGTGAAGCACACCCAATCCTTTTTGACACTGCTTCATCTGCTGAGAATTTCTGGAAAAAAGACCTTGCAGACGATGCTGTTGTAATCCGAAATGCGAGCAATTATGATCAGGATTATCCGAATGCATATCTGATACTCGATTGCTTCAAAACAGAAGACGGAGCTGTTGTGGATTCCGAACAGATCACTGCCATTCATATTCCGAACTATAATTGTAACGATGTTCCGCGATTTAATATGACGGATGCGATTGAGTTAACCCGAAGCTATCTGCCTGTTTCTGTACTAACAGAGAAATATGTGCTGCGCGATTCATCATATGAGAATCTCTGGGCAGATGATTATGTATGGGACGGAGCAACACGCAAACCGCAGATTCAATATGATTACTATACAAATTATGAGTTGAAAGAAGAAAGCACAGATGTTCCTGCGTGGATTTCTGTTCATATGTTTACAGACCGTTACGGAATCGTTGTGGATGCAGATATTCTGCCGGAACAGTATCATCCGACAGGTGAAATCGCAAACTGGGGCTATGACTACATCGAGAATAACAGCGCATACGAAACCGGCATAATTGGCAACGAGCTATATGTTGATAAGGAACTCGGCATTGACTATCCGCGTCCAAGCGGAACACCTGCACTTCGAAAGGGTAATAAAGGTTCTGAAGTTGGTTGGCTCCAAACGGCGTTAAACAAAGCAATGAGCGCTTATCTGACTGTGGATTGCAGCTATGGTGCAGGAACAGAGGAAAAGGTACGGGAATTCCAGTCCCGCTGCAGATTGGGTGTTGACGGTACAGCAGGACCGAAGACGATAGCTGAGCTTGTGGAGATTGTGTCCGGTCGAAAGCCTATGCCGGAAAAGGTTGTGGAAACTGAGCCTCCACGGATTAGAATCGCACCGGAACCCGATCCGCCCGCGGACACACCAAGTTATACGCCTTCCGTATCTAATAATACCGGTTCAGGTTCATATTTATTGAATACCAAGACAGGTGTATATCATAATTCGGAGAGTTGTCCTGCTGCCCGACGAATGAGCGAAGAAAATAAATTATGGATTTCTTGGAGCGAGGCACAGGCATATACGCCTTGCGGAAAATGTGTTTCGTAGAATCATATTCCCACATTAGAACAGCGCCTGCAATCAATCAAAGCAGGCGCATCTTTCTTGAGATATCAAACGAAAAGCAGGCTTATCAAAGGCCTGCTTTTTCGCGTATTGCAGGCGAAACCTCACGGAATACGCCCTGTTCTCTGTATGCTTCATTGATGCGGTCGATCTCTGCAATCAGTTCACGGCATTTCGCATAATCCTCCGATGCGGCATAAACATCCAGCAGACAGTTCAACAGTTCGGCGTGTTTATCAATGTAAGGGAGCATATCAGGATACCCTTTGCAAATCTCCACCGCTTCTTCTAGCTTGTCGGCTGCCGATTGGAAGTCACTATGATAGAAATAACAGTTTGCTGTCGGGATATGGATAATGTCAATGATTTCCAGTTCAGTCGGGAAAACCTGCCTTGCGATACGCTCCGCCTGTTCTGTCAATCGCCGTGTTTCATCAATATCCGGTTCCGCAAGCGAATAGTAATCTGCCAGCACCATACAGTAATAACAATGATTTTCGCTGTTTTCTTCTATCATTTCTGATACCTTGATCAGCAGGGCGGCGGCTTGATCGAAGAAATCGGTATGGCTGTGTATTAGAACACTTGCTAAGGATATATAATATTTCGTGAGATATTTTCTGCTGCGCGGATCAGAGGACTGCTCCATTTCTGCTATCGCCGTATCCATTGCATCCAACTCTTTCCGCAGCAATTCCGCTTCATGCTCGTTTACAGGATCGTATGCACCGCCGGTCAGAACATCATAATACCAGGCAAGCATATCATAATACATTGCAGTGATGATGTGGCGGGGATGTTTTTTTCTGAACAAGTCAGCTTCATCTATGATTGCCTTGATCTGCAAATCATTTGCCATACCCACATATATGTCAATCATTTTCTGATGATACTCCATAACGGTCACATCATCCGCAGACCATTCCCAATTACGCACCGTTTCCGCAATGACCGGATGCAACCGAATCACGCTGCCTGCGGAAAGCCAGCCCCGCGTATGCAGTTCCGGCACACAGCTCAGATCCAGCCGAACAATGTCACGAATCAGATCAGCATTCAGACCGCGCACATCCAGCAGCGAAAGAACCTGCATCGTCAAGCGCTCCTGCGGCGTCATGCCGCCTGCATCGAACAGCGCCGAAATGATCGCGGAAAGCGTATCGTATACTTCTTCGCCGTCCTTATAGTTACCGATCTTCGCATCGGAAAAGCGAGAAAAACCGTGCTCCCGAATCAATGAAAGTGCAGTTTCTGTATCCAGCCTTCCGGCTGCGATCTGTCTTGCAATCAGCTCAATCACGAGCGTATGTCCCTGCACCTTTTCGATGATCTCTGCAAAGGCAATGCGTTCCTCTCTGTTCAGCGTTCGTTCCAGATTCAGCGCGATAAGCCGGAACAACTCTGCGGCATCCGCAATCGCGCCGATTTCGATACATGCAAAACTGTTTTTCGGCGGCTGATTCCGCGTCACGATGACCGTATCATAGCCGCAGTCAATGGCGCGGCTAAGGTCTTTTGTCACTCTGCCGCTGAAATTGTCCAGCACAAACAGCACGCGCTTTTCTGCACAGATATTCCGCAAATATGACAGCTTGCGGTCAAAATATTCGTCAATGCCTTCGCTGCTGAGACGGCTGACCGTGCTGATTTGCAGCTGCAAATCATCGCAGAATGTATGCGCAAAATCTCCGTCATATTCCAGATAGATGAGAACATCGTATTCCGTTTTCATACGATGCATGAAATTCCGTATCAGCGTACTTTTCCCGATTCCGCCGATGCCGGTCACATACAGTACGGGATTCCGTTGCAGATACTCTGTAATTACTTTCAGTTCTGTATCTCTGCCGACAAAATGCGGTGAGATCGCCGGCAGCTTCGGAATCACATAGTCTTTCCTGTTCAGTTCATTGCAAAGCGAATTGAGCAACTTTGCAACATCCGAAACATCCTGAAAACGATTCGACACAGCAGAACGGATCGTGCCGCGGAACAGCTTTGTGAACAGCGCCTGAATATCCGGCCGTTCGGTATATTTGCGGTATTCTCGCTTGACCTCATCGAACGGATATTTTGAAAATCCGCGATGCTCCTGATCAGCGGAATGCCGCCCGAACAGCAGATAAAATACGATCTCCCCAAGCGAATAGATATCCGCAGTCACGCCGACCTTTCCGGCAGAATAGGGATTCATCTGCTCCGGTGCAGCCCATGCTCTTGTGTAGGAACGTGGATTTATGTCATATTCACCGGTTGGGCTGACGCTTGTAAAATCAATGAATTCTACAAGCTGCGTGATTGTATCATCCGGCGCATTCTGCAGGATAAAGATGTTTTCCGGTTTAAGATCAAGGCACAGGTATCCGGCTTCATGGTAATAATGCGCGGTTTTTGCAATCGCGAGACAGATTTCCATGTATTGCGGCAAGCTAAGATCCGGCAGTTGATCCAGCGTATTTCCGTTATATGCCGCAACTTCAATAAAGCCTTTTCCGTTCACCTCGAATGTATTGTTTACGGGCGGCGTCTGGTTAGTCAGATGTGCGATGCGCCGGATATTATGCTGTGTCTGAGCCGTGATTAGATAATGAGGCTGAGCATTCAAAAGCACTTCGTCACTGAAAGCCGGTTCATCCGATCTGCTTTGTTTCAGAATGCATTTTGTGATGAATCCATCGTATTTGCACTCTGCAAGATATGCTGTATAGCTGCCGCCGCGCCCGAGAAACTGCGTAATGGTATATTCACGTCCGTCTGCACTCAGCACTTCGCCAACCTGCAATTCATCATTCATAGGATCAGCCTCCTTTCCGTTTTATTGTATCACAAATAACAGCGCGTGATATAAAAATCAATTCCGCTCGTTCAGATAGTGAAGTGTCAGGATCGGATCATAGGAATTGGCACAGTAAAGCAGCAGGCAGTCAAACGGGTGCCGCACATAGATCTGCGCGAAACCACAGGAAAGCAGAAGCCCGTCCAGTTCCTCGTAAAAGTCGATGAGATTGCCGCCGATTGTGTACTTGTCTGTCTGCTCGGCATCGTGATAGAAGTTGTAAAAATGCAGCAGCATCATGATTTTCCGCAGCGTTTCATACGAAACATCCTCATCATGGAGGATCTTTCCGAGTGTGACATCCTTCGGCAGCGATTCGGTAAACCGTTTCGGGAGCCGATGCACGGGGGTCAGATTTTCGCTGCCCTGATAGCTAAATCCGAGCAGTTCAGCTATGGTGCGGCTGTTTAACCGTTCCGGCGAAAGGATTTCCGTCATGCCGAGCGCGGCTTCTTTTTTCAATATCTCCTTGACAAGATCAATTTCATGTTTGACGATCTGCCGTGCCAGCTGATACTGCTGCTTATTCCCGTAGCAATGCGCAGATAGATAACGCAGAAACATCGCATCGTCATTGATCTGCATGATCGCTGTCATGATCTGAGACGTTGCGGTGCATGCATTCTCCTGACTGACAAATCCAGATGCATCCGCGAGCATCTTTTCAGCAGCGCCATACGTTTTCTTATGATACAGGCAATAGAAAAACACCGCATCTTCTTTATGTTTCACATTGAAAGGCATCGTGAGAAAATGCTTCCGGAAGAACACCGCGGTCTGCTGATGATCCATTTCCAGCGCATAACAGAGCGCATAGTGATTCTGCCGGCTTGTGACACCCGGCGTTTTGCCTTTGATCCATTCCTGAACGGTGCGCGGACAGGCTTTGCCAAGTATTATTTTGTATCGCCGTTTGATTTCGGCAAGCATGATCCCGGTATCATCAACAGAACAGGCTGTACCAAGCTGTGTCAGACGTTCAGAAAGGCCTTTCAAGAATGCAGGATGCTCGTCCAGTTCAATCGCACGGGCAATGCCTTCTGCGACATCGTCTGCGCTTTGCGGATTCACCGGAACGCCGAAGCAAGTCGCATCGAATATATATTCTGTCTGTGTATCACGCGCCGGTTCCGGAATTGGATTCATCATTGAAGCATCCCTCATTTCGCTATGTTTTATATTTACTTTCATTATAATCTGATTTCATGCGCTTGTCAACAGATTACCGGAATTGGTTAGGCTATTCTGTGTGCTGTTTGTGCAGACCAACAATCTTTTCCTCAAAGTGAAAAAATCAGCCGTTTTGTGAGGATATAAGTGAGAGCCGCCGCAAATCTCTGCAATCCCAGAAACAGAATCACAATGCACAAAATGTTGCCGGCCGTTTTGTGCAGATACACAAAGTTTCGGAAACAGCCTATTATTTTTCCGCGTTTCTGTAGGGCTGTATGAGAGGGCGGTTCTCTCAAATCAATCTAACATCAGGGAGGTAACCAACATGAAACGAAACCAGCAAGAGGTCATCGACCGTATCCTCGATCTGTTGACCGAGCTCGTTGATGACGAGCCTGCCGAGAAGCAGGCAAAGACACCGCCGATGGAAATGCTCACGATCAAGGAATGTACCGAAGCGGTCAAGGGCATCTCCGAACACACCGTCCGCAAACTGGTCGCGCAGGGACGTGTCCGCTACATCCGCACAGGTGAGGGCGAGCGCGGCAAAATCCTCATCAGCAAGCAATCCCTGCTCGACTATCTCGGAGGTGAGAAATAACAAAGCACCTGCCGCAGCAGATGCTTCATAATAACATTTCTTTGCATAGAAGATGTGGGACATGATTACTTTGTTTTATAATGCT